>CAMMOI010000001.1 GCA_946498375.1 uncultured Mycoplasmatota bacterium
AAGGAAAAACATTTGGTGGTTTAATTCAAATAGATAATTTAGAAGATAGTAATTATTTAGCAAGTAAAGTTATGATAACTAATACTTTGTATGAAAATAATTTGAATTGGATGCAATTATATTATGCAACACCAAGTGATGTGGCTCAGTATCAAACAGGATTATATGCCTTAGGAGATGATAAAGGAATGTCCTATTTCTTAAGAGGGGCAATAGATAATAATTATGTGTCATTTGCAGGATTAACATGGAAAGTAGTACGCATTAATGGTGATGGTACTATTAGAATGATTTTAAATAATAATACAGGTTTAAATATTGCCTTTAATTCTACAGCATCGGGCCACAAATACGTAGGCTATACATATGATAATGCAAGTGCCTGTACAATAAATTCACCATGTATTAGCACTTATAATAGTGATACTAAGACATTTACAAATAACAAGAGTGTAACCAATAGTACAATAAAAAATTATTTAGAAAATACTTGGTATCAAGAAATAGCAAGTTATGATAATTACATAGTTCAAGCTGGTTACTGTAATGATACAAGTAGCACTTCAACTGGCGCATCGATTACTTATCCATCAATAAACAGATTTATTGATGAAGATATGACTTTAAAATGTCAAAGTACTCCCAAAAACTATGGCGGATATTATGAGAGTAAAATAGAAATTATAACTGCTGATGAAATGGTCTTAGCAGGTATTCCATTTGATTCTGTAGTTATGGGAGCAGATGAAAGCAATTATTTAAATTCTGCTGGGTATTGGTGGAGTATGACTCCTTATAGTTCTACTACAACAAGTGCTGTTATTATTTATCATGGCTCTAATATTTTAAGTACAGTCTATCCTGTAACTACTACTCGACCTGTTCGCCCAGTTATCAATTTACGCTCAGATATTAAAGTTATATCAGGAAATGGGACAGCATCTAATCCATATGTAGTTTCATTATAATAAATTAAGGTTTAGAACTTTCTAAATCTTTTTATATTAAATCTTTTTTTAAATTTGTTATAATATTAATAGAAAAGGAATGGAGTATTTATGAGTAAGATAAAAATAATGAGTGAAAATTTAGCTAATAAAATAGCAGCTGGAGAAGTAGTTGAAAAATGTGCTTCAGTAGTCAAAGAATTAGTAGAAAATAGTATTGATGCTAATGCTGATGAAATAAAAATAGAACTCTTAGATGCGGGAATAAAAAGTATTAAGATAACTGATAATGGGAATGGAATGGATCCTGATGATGCAAAATTGGCTTTTAGTAGGCATGCAACTAGTAAATTATTACATGAAGATGATTTATTTTTTATAGATACATTAGGATTTAGAGGTGAGGCTTTACCTTCGATTGCTAGCGTTTCTAAAGTTGATATGAAAACAAGCACTGGACAAATTGGAACCCATATTCAAATAGAAGGGGGACATTTAATTTTAAATGAACCTTGTGCTACTAATAAAGGAACGACAATTGAAGTTTCAGCACTATTTTTTAATACTCCAGCTAGACTTAAATATTTAAAAAGTGAAAGTACAGAATTAGCTAATACAACTAGTTTTATAGAACGTTTAAGCTTGTCTTATCCTAAAATTAGATTTACTTTAACTAATAATGACAGAATAATTTTAAAAACTAGTGGCAGTGGAGATTTACTTAAAACTATTCATGAATTATTTGGTTTAAATATCTCATCAAATATGTTGGAAATAAAAAATAGCAATGATGATTTTGATATTTATGGATATATATGTAAACCTCAAATTTTAAAATCTAACAAAAATCATATGATAACTATTGTAAATGGTCGAGTCATCAAAAACAATGATATAAATAAAGCTATAAATGATGCTTATTATACATATAAACCTGATATTAAATACCCTGTAGTAGTTGTCTTAATTAACACTGATCCTACCTTAATTGATGTAAATATTCATCCAACTAAACAAGATATTAAAATAAGCAAAATTTCCGAGTTATCTTTATTACTTATAAATATAATCAAAGATGTATTATATAAAAATTTACTTATTCCTAATATTGAAATAGCTCCAACTACTAATGAAGTAAAATCTGAATTTGTTGAACAATTTATTAAAAATGAGCAAACTCCATTAGTAAAAGATGAACAGACGGTTTTTGATTTAGGCGTTAAAGAAAATGTTGAAGAACCAGTAGTAATTAATCAACAATTAAAAACATTAAAATTATATCCAGTTGGGCTTGCATTAGGTACTTATATAATTGCTCAAAATGATGAGGGTGTATATTTAATTGATCAACATGCTGCTCAAGAAAGAATTAATTATGAAAAATATTTAAAAGCTTTAATTGAGGAAAAAACATCTACTACTTCACTTTTATTTCCAATTAGTATTGAACTATCGGCTACGGATTTTATTACTATAAAAGAAAATATGCCAGTTCTTACAAATATGGGATTTAAAATCGAAGAATTTGGAGTTAATACAATAATTGTTAAACAACATCCAACTTGGTTAAAAAAAGGATATGAAGAAGAGCAAATAAGAAAGATAATAGATTTGGTAATTATTAATAAGAATAAATTTAGTAGAGTAAAATTTAATGAGCATATTGCGATTACTTTAGCCTGTAAAACTTCAATTAAAGGTAATACTAATATAAGCAAAGAATCAATCGAGGAGATATTAGATAAATTAGTATTATGTGATAATCCATATAATTGCCCGCATGGAAGACCTACCATTATTAAATTCAGTATTTATGAATTAGAAAGAATGTTTAAACGCGTAATGAATTGATTATTTACCAAAAATGTGTTATTATACTAGATAATAAATATATAAATGGGGGTTATATATGTTTAAGGAAACTATAATAATAAATGAAAATGATTTAAGTAAATATAATGGTACTAATTATATAGATTCAGGTTTTTTTAGTAATGTTTATTATTACGATCAAGATAAGGTCATAAAACTTTGGAAACATGATATGAGTATAAATATAGTTCACACGATAGAAAAATTAACTTGGATAGATATGAAGTTTAAAACTTTAATAATTCCTGAACAATTAGTATGTTTAAAAACAAACCTTGGTTCTTATAATGTTAAAGGCTATATTTCAGATTATTTTGCTGGTAAAACTTATGATAGCGTAGTTGATAATATAAAATTTAGTGAACTTTTGAACGCTTTATTTGATTTAGATGAAGATTTAGAAAGTTTTGCTAAATATAAATTTTTAATTAAGGATTGTAGATCTAGAAATATTTTATGTAATATAATTGCTGATAAAGTTTTTTTAGCTTTAATTGATGTAGATTTATGGCAACATAGGAATAATTTAAGTTCTCAAGAAATTTTGAAATCTAATATCAATACTGTTGCTAAAGCAATTATAGGGGTTATGAAATCAGATTTATTTTTATCATTATATTTTAATGAAAATCCACAATTGTTATATAATGTTAAAACCATGTCGGAATTAAAAAAAGAATTAGAAAACATAAAAGAAAGTATCGAAAATACTACTAACCAAGAAATAATTACAATGGGAGATTTTAAGAAAGTTTTAAGAAAAATAGTGTAGTAAAGGTGATAAGATGATTATATGTATATGTGGTCCAACTGCTGTTGGGAAAACCAAATTATCTATTCAGTTAGCCAAAAAATATAATGCTATAATTATAAATGCGGATGCAATGCAAGTATATAAAGGCCTAGATATAGGAACAGCTAAAATAACTGAAAAAGAAAAAGAAAATGTAAAACACTTTTTATTCGATATTAAGAGTGTTGAAGAAAATTATACTGTATATGATTATCAAAAGGATGTTAGAAATTTATTAGATAAATATCGAAATCAAAATATTATTTTAGTTGGTGGAACTGGACTTTACATGAAATCTGCTTTATATGATTACAGATTTGCAGATGAAAAAGATAGTCAAAACTTTAGTGAGTATTCTAATCAAGAACTATATGATATGTGCTTAAAAAAAGACAAGAATATGAATATTCATATTAATAATCGTAAAAGAATGATTAGATTTTTAAATAAAAAGGAAGTTTCTTTTAATAAGGATCATCTTCTATATGACAATGTTTATTTTATTGGTCTTACAACAAATAGAGAATTACTATACCAAAAAATTAATAAGCGTGTTGATCAAATGTTTGAAGAAGGTTTAATAAACGAAGTAAAAAGATTTTATGATTTAAATATAAGAAGCAAGGCTTTACTAACTGCAATTGGTTATAAAGAGTTATACCAGTATTTTGATAAAAAAATATCTTTAGAAGAGGCTAAAGAGTTAATAAAAAAGAAATCTCGTAATTATGCAAAAAGACAATATACTTGGTTTAATAATCAAATGAGTGTTGTTTGGTTTAATGTAGACTTTAATGATTTTTCTAATACAGAAAATGAAGTGATAGCATATTTAGAAAAATCTAATTCATAAAAAATACGGCTAAATATAAAATTGTCCCAAATATATTCCATAATAAGTAAGGAATAAGTAAATAAAATGAGCATTTATTTACTTTTTTTATACTAATGAGTAAAAAAATAGTACTAACTAATAATAAAATAGTTGTATATAACGTTAAAGCTAAATTATTTAAATAAAAGAAAAATAAAGAGAAAGATTGATTTAAAATATAATTTAATAAATAATAAAATAAGATACTTCTATTAATTAGATTTTTTTTAATTAAAATATAAAAACTTAATGCAATTAAAATATATAAAATGGGCCATACAATTATAAATACGAAATTAGGTGGAGTAAAATTAGGGAAGGTAAGACTTTGATAAAAATTTTGATCAAAAGGAAACAATATAGAAGATAAAAACCAAGGTAGTAAGATTAGTATATATATTATAAATTTCAAAAACCGTCAACTCCTTTACTAATTTTATGAAATATATTAAAATAATATGAAGGAAGAGGTATTATATGAGTAAAATAGTCGTTAGAGATAAAGATGAATTAGTTATGAAACTAATGCATTATTTTGTAACTTTTGAAAAATACACTCCTATAGTTGTAAATGGGGTTAAAGATGAAATTTGGTTAGAAAATACTGATGCATATTATAAAATAATAAGAATTAATGCCAATTATATTCATAATATTGAACAATTTAAATTTGATATTTTTAAGACTAAAAAAATAGTGGCTCAAGTTAGAAAAAAAACTTTATCTTTTAAAGTTCGAACTTTAAATATCCTATTAGATTTAAATGAAGATGTAACTATTATTCCTGAAAAAAATATTAATACTATCTCTATAAAAAATGTTAAAGATATAAAAAAATCAAAAGAATTAAATGAAATATTTCCTGATATTAAAAATAATCCTTTAAATGATGAAGAGGGGTTAGATCTTTTGGTTGATGTAACAAGTCAAATAAACGAAGTTACTGAAAAGAAAAATAAGGACTATGAAGAAGTATTTAAAGCTAAAAAAATAGTTGTTACTTATGTGCTTATGGGAATAAATATTGCCATGTTTATTTTAACATATCTTTTATTTTTTATTTCCCGCGGAACTATTAATTTAGATGTTTTGTTTTCTGTTAATGCTTTAGCGATAAAAAACGGTCAAATATATCGTTTACTTACAGGAACTTTTTTACATGCAGGTCCACTTTATTTTCCTATTCATTTGATATTTAATATGTATGCTTTATATATTGTTGGAAGACAGTTAGAAAATTTTGTAGGAAAATTTAAATTTTTAGTTATTTATCTAGCTAGTGCATTAATGGGAAGTTTACTTTCAACAGTTATATTACAAGCTAATTCTATAGGTGCAAGTGGAGCAATATTTGGACTTATGGGAAGCCTAGTTTATTTTGGATTCCATTATCGTGTTTATTTTGGCAATGTTTTATTAAAAGAACTTATACCATTAATAATTATTAATTTAATTTTTGGCTTTTACTTAATTGGAATAGATAACTTTGCTCACATTGGTGGCTTAATTGGGGGCGTACTTTCTACAATGGCTGTTGGCTTAAAACATAAAAGTGAAAAAATTGAACAAATTAATGGAGCAATAGTTTATATAATATTGTGTATATTTTTATTGTTTTTGGTATATAGATAATGAAAAAAAGATTGTGCATTATTACTTACATTCTTATTATAATTAGTTTATTATTATTTACTTATCAATTTCCCTATAGTTGTGATGACTGGGGGTGGGCTACAAGTTATGGAATAAATCAATTATTAAGCAAATTTAGTAATTTAAATGGTAGATACTTAGGAAATATTTTAATTATTTTAATTTCAAGAAATAACATAATTAAAACTTGTTTTATGAGCGGAATTATTTTTTTAATTTTATATTTTGGTACCAAAATATTAAAAAAGAATAATTTAAATTTAGTTTTAGTTTTTTATGCTATTTTTTTAATAATGCCTTGGCCAATTTTTTCTCAAGCTATTATTTGGAGTAGTGGTTTTTGCAATTATGCGGTTTCTACTTTAATAATAATTTTAGTAATATATATCATCTTAAAAAAAGCTAAAATTAAATGGCCTTTTATTGTTTATACTTTTATTGGTTACTGTGGATCTTTATTAGTTGAAAATGTAACAATTTATATATTAATAATTTCAATTTTGATAAATATTTGTTTTTATTTTACTAAAAAAGAAATATCGAAGCACTATTTAGGTTTATTAATTGGCAGTATTATTGGGACTTTTACAATGTTTAGTAATCCTAGTTATTTTAATTTAGTAGATCATACTGATACTTATCGAAGTATAGAAATAAATACTCAAATTATAAGAACCTTAATATCATACTTACTTTTTTTATTTATAATTATTAGTATAAGTATAATTAGTATATATTTAAAAACAAAAAAATTTACTATTAACTCTAATTTTTTATTAATGTTTGTCAGTACCATTATTAATTTTTTATCAATAGTACTTCTTTTTAATAAAGATATTTTAGCAAGTAAAATTTTTTATTTTATCTTAGCCGTATTTATTGTCTCTTATATTATAATGTTTTATTTAAATCGACATATGATTAATCGAGATATTATTTTGATTTTTATGAGTATTTTAATACTATTAGCTCCTTTATTTTTCGTATTTCCAGTAGGAGCAAGAAATTTTTTGGCTATATATATACTAGTTGGAATTATAGCTCTTTATTTTATTCAAAAGTTAATAACTTTAAAGAATAAATATTTTTATTTAATTTCTTTTATTATCATAAGTTTAATTTATGTTAATTGTTATTTTAATTATGGAAAAGATTTTAAATATATAAAAAAAGAAACTAATAGGGTAGTTTCATCTATTAAAGCAAAAGATAGTTTAATTATAATTGATACTCAGGTATTTAATACTAAGGTAAATTTACCATTTCCTTTTTCCAATGAAGTTAAACATGATTTTTGTGAATTTTATCAATTGGATGAAGATAGTTTTCGCTTTATTTATAAATAATTTAAATTTCTAGATATATAGATTTATCATAGTCATGTTGATTTGTTTCGTTATCAAGTAACGGTAAGTCTTCTGCATCAACTAAAAAATATTTATAATATATATAATCCTCACCAGTTGAAGTTACTGGATCATCCCAAGTTAAATCAAGTTGTTTATATTCGCCATTTATATAAACAGAATTCCAAATATGAAGTTCACTGGCTACTTTAAAGCTTTTTATATTAAATTTTTCTAAAAATAATTCCATAGCATCAGCATATCCACTACAAATTGCATATCCCTCAAAAAGAGGACCTATAGCAGTGTTAGAATGATATTGGCTATCATTATATTGATTTCTAGCTTGATCATATTTAGTATTATTTATTATATAATCATGAATTGTTTTAATCTTATCATAATCACTCATATTATTAGTTATCAGTTGCTCAATTAAACTATCTACTTTAGCATTAAGTCTTTGAATATCTGTTTCTGAGTATAACTTATCTATACTAATTGTCACTTCTCCGGATTCATAATAACTTGTTTTAATATTTTCAAAATTATTAAAAGGATGAGTATAATTATTAATATGTGTTAATAATACATTGTCTTGAGATATAGCTTCAACATCATTAATACATTCGGTATACTCTTGGGGACAATAAAATGTAAATTCTTCCCAACCACTATTTAAAATAGTATAGATAACATTTAATAATTCTTGATAACTATATGGTGTAAAGTTATTAGTATTTTGAACAAATTCAAAATTATAATCGCGATAATAAGCGTTTTTTTCCTTTACAATGATTTCTGGTTCTTTACTCAATAAATCAATAATTTTTAAAGATATGTTATCTTGAAATATAATAACGGTTAATAAAATAGTACAAAGTATTAGTGGAAGGACTATTTTTTTCATTGTATCACCTTTATAATTTTAGCAAAAAAAAAAGAAGTAATCAATTACTTCATATCTTTAATCTTTTTATTTAATCTAGCCTTTTGTCTATTAGCTGTATTCTTTTTAATTAAACCTTTGCTAGCAGCTTTATCTATATTTTTTTGAACGTCTTTAATAATATTTTGTGCACTTTCAATATCTTTAGCAGCGATAGCTTTTTCACATTTTTTAATTGAGTTTTTTACTCTTGCTTTATATTCATGAGCCGCATCTGTTTTTTTTGCAATAACTTTAACAGCTTTTTTTGAACTTTTAATATTTGGCATACAAAATCTCCCTTCCATAAATACAATATAAATTGTATCAAAACATTTAATATTTTGCAATAAAAATCTATCTTTGAACACAATAAAATATAGGTGATTTTAATGAAAAATATGCTTTTTTTAGATGTGGCAGAAGAACTTATTAATAAAAATAAAGAAAAAATAGATATTAAAAAACAAAATGGTATAGAAACTAAACATTTTAAATTAACAAATAAACAAAGATATAAAAGGGATTTAGGAGATTATTATACTATATCATTTGCTGAGGAAATATTAGAGTTTGATAAAAAATATCTTACCAAAGAAATAATTAAAACATTAAAAAGATTTAAAAAAAATATTACTCAGTACAATTCTACCTTAATAATAGGGCTGGGTAATTCTAGTATAATGTGTGATGCTTTAGGATCTAAAACTGCTAGTAAAATAATTGCTACAAATCATTATGTTGATTTTTTAAGTCTACCTAAAGTAGCTGTATTTGCCCCTGAGGTTATTAGTAAGACCGGAATTAGTTCTTTTGATTTGATAAAAATGTTAGTCCATAATTTAAAACCAAGTTTAATCATTGTAATAGATTCTTTAGCAACTAATAATTATAGCCGCTTAAATAATTGTATAGAAATATCAGATACCGGTATAATTCCTGGGAGTGCTTTAATGACTAATCGGAAAATTAGTTCTAAAACATTTAACATTCCTTTAATAACAATAGGAGCGCCTTTAGTTTTAAAAAATAAAAATATGATCTTAACTTCGCCAAATGTTAAACAGGTAGTTGATAATTTAAGTACTATTATAGCTAATGCTTTAAATTATTTATTTTTAAAATAGCATAAAATTATAATGTAGAAATATAAATCTACATTTTTTTTAATGCTTCTGATATACAATTTGTTTGAGATGATAATTATGAAAAGATTTAAAGCTAAAAAAAGAAGAAAAAAAATTAAGTTATTAAAATTTATAGTTGTTCTTATAATAGGATATATTTCTTTTTCGTATTCAATAAATTATTTATTTAATAATAAATTAAAAAAGAAAGTGACTAATCAAGTATTAATTAATTATTTACTAAAATCAAGTACTAATGATTTAATAAAAACACAAGATAATTCATTATTCAATTTAAATACTTCTAATTTGTTACTTAAAACTAGTTTAAATAATATAAAATTAGATGATAATGCAGTGTTTATTGATGATTATAACGAAGATACTATAGTTACTAAATATTTTGAAGATCCAAATAAATATGTAGTTAATAGACCTATAATTTATATTTATAATAGTCATCAATTAGAAGAATATAGTAATTCTAATGTTGCTATGTATGAGGCTACACCTAATGTATTAATGGCAAGTTATATTTTAAAAGAAAAATTAAACGAATTAAATTTACCAACAATTGTAGAAGAAACAGACATTAGTCAATTATTACATACCAATAATTGGTCTTATAATTATTCGTATGAAGCAAGTCGTATGTTAGTCCAAAGTGCCATTGAAAATAATTCTACTTTAATGTATTTTATCGATCTTCATCGAGATTCTCTTTCTAAGGATAGAACAACTTTAACTGTAAATAATGTATCATATGCCAAAGTTTTATTTGTAATAGGAACTGATCATGAAAATTATACTAAAAATTTAGAGTTGGCCCATAAAATAAGTGATATGATTAATACTAAAATAAATCAGTTATCAAAAGGAGTTATAGAAAAGGGCGGTCAAGGGGTAAATGGTATTTATAATCAGGATTTAAATTCGAATTCTTTACTAATAGAAATAGGGGGACCAGAAAATACTATTGATGAAGTTACTAATACCCTTAGTGTTATTGCCGATGTTTTATATGAATTAATAAAGGGGGATTTATGAAAAAGAAAAAAAATAGCAAGTTATTTTGGCTAATATTAGGAGGATTATTTGTTGTATTTGTAGGACTATATATTTCCAATCAAACTGGATATTATGAAAGTAAATTAGCAAATAAAACTAAAATAACTGCTGAGGCAATTAATAAGTTTGAAAAAGATGTTGCTGAAGGTAAGGATGTTACAATTGATCAATATTTAGAAAAACAAACAGTTGATTACTCTAATTCAGCAACTAAGTTAGGACAAAATATCTCCTCAGGAGTAGAAGATTTTATGAATGAAGGTATTGGCAGATTATTTAAAGTTTTGTCTAAATTGTTTAGTTAATTTATTTAATATAACTATTTTTAATTAATTTCTTTTAAAAATACTTTCGCTGATTTTAATTATTTAATGTGATATAATATAGAAGAAGAAAAAGAAAGGGGTTAATAATCAAAATAGTATTTTTAGTATGATTATATAAAGCAATTATGATTTATGAAATAAAAGATAATAAAATATTATTAAGTAAACTAAAACAATTAAATTTAGAAAAATATAGTAATCAACTTATTATTCTGACAAATAATGAATTTCAAAATGCTCATTTAAATTTAGAACAACCAATTAATAATTTTAAATATATAAAAATTGATGATTATATGAATTATTTATTAGGAACTTTAATTATAAATAAGCAAAAAGATGTTTCTTTATATTTTTATATTATTAATAATAATATTATTTTTGTTGATGATTCTACCTTTACTAAAGATTTGATTGATGAAATTATAGAAAAATGTCAAAAACAAGGTTATGACATATATAAATTTTTAAAGGATTTTTTAGAAAAGATAATTGATAAAGATTTAGAAAACTTAGAAAAAATAAGTAGCAGTTTAGCACTTTTAGAAGAAACTATTTTAAAAAGTAATAAGGATGGAATTAATCATAGATTAATGATAAAAAGAAAAGAAATTATAAAATTTTATCATTATTATTCTCAATTAATTGATTTTGGCTTAACTTTGCAAGAAAAAACAAATTCAACTTTATATTCAGTATTTATTAAAAGAGTTGAAAGATTACAAAGTGAGACTATGTTATTAAGAGAATATACTCACCAATTACAAGAGTTATATAATTCAGAATTAAATAATCGACAAAATGATATTATGAAAGTATTAACAATAGTTACGACTATTTTTTTACCATTAACTTTACTTACTAGTTGGTATGGAATGAATTTTAAATATATGCCGGAGATATCTTGGATTTTGGGATACCCTTTATTTATAATTTTATTTGCAATTACTTTTATTTTATGTTTAATAATATTTAAAATCAAAAAATTTTGGTAAGTATATAAAAGTTTTTATCTAAAATTTACAAATTTTTAGGTTCATGATATACTTTCTAGGTGGTGAAATATGAAAATTGTAAAGGACTTTACGGAATATCAAATTTTGGCGATGAGTAATTCAATGAAAGTGGAAAATTGGAATGGAATAATTTTAAAAAGACCTGATCCTCAAATTATTTGGAAAGATACAATGCCAAATGTTAAAATTGATGCAATTTATAATCGAAGTAATAAAGGTGGAGGAAGTTGGGATATTAAAAGTAAAAATATGCCAACTGTATGGCAAATACATTATAAAGATTTAACTTTTAATTTAAAGTTAATGGGATTTAAACATACAGGGTTATTTCCAGAACAAGCTTATAATTGGAACTTAATTGAAGAAATTATAAAAAAAGCCAATAGAGAAGTTAAAGTTTTAAATTTATTTGCTTATACGGGAGCAGCTTCTATTGCAGCTTTACATGCAGGTGCCAGTGTTGTACATGTTGATTCTTCCAAAGGAATGGTACAATGGGCAAAAGAAAATGTTTATTCCTCTCATTTAGAGAATCGACCAATTAGATTTATTGTTGATGATGTAGTAAAATTTGTTAAAAGAGAAATTAGAAGAAATCATAAATACGATATTATTTTAATGGATCCACCTTCTTTTGGTAGAGGGGCAAATAAAGAAGTTTGGAATTTAGAAAAAGATTTATATCCATTGGTAGAAGATTGTGTTAATTTATTAAGCGATAACCCTTTATTATTTATAATTAATTCATATACTACGGGATTATCTAAAAGTGTATTAGAAAATATTCTTTATAAAACAGTTAATCAAAAAATAAAGGGCATAATTTCTAGTGATGAATTGGGAATCCAAATGAAGGATAGCAATTTAGTATTACCATGTGGTATTTATGGAAGATGGGAAAGAAAATAGATAGTTCTATTTCTTTTTTTATTACATATTATTAAATGTAAATACAAAGGAGGAATTATGGAAATATTAAAAGTATCTACAAAATCAAATCCTAGCAAAGTAGCAGGAGCAATAGCGAATATTTATCGAGAAAAAAAGAGTGTCGAAATTCAAACTATTGGAGCTGGCTCTTTAAATCAAGCTATTAAAGCTATTTGTATTGCTAGAGGTTTTTTAGCTCCTGGTGGAGATGATATTGTAGTTATTCCATCATTTAATGATATTGTAATTGATGGAGAAGCTAAAACTGCAATGAAATTATTAATTGAAAAAAAAGGTAATTAATAAATCCCTCATTAAATAATGGGGGATTTTCTTGTATTTAGTTTTTTAAGAAATTTTAGATAATAATACTAAAGCAATGGTTATGCCTGTGGCAAAAGTAGCAATTAAAATAGAGCTAATAGCTATAAAACCATTAGGGTTTGTATACTTATAAGCTGTACCACCTTCATCGCTTTGATAAGAATTTATACTAAATGCTTGAACATTTAACGTTTGTTTATAAAATTCTATAGTTCTTTTTTGGGCAGCATTTAAAATTCCTGAATCTAATTGTTCTAAGTCACGACAAATTTTACGAAATTCTTGAAAAATAGCAAAACTTCCATCATTTAAATAAAATTGGTACTCATTTAATTGCTGTTGATGTTTTAAATATGCTTCTAATTCTTCTGTAACTACACCTTTAGATAAAACTTCTTTAAATCTTTCATTTGATAAAACTTTTTTCATTATATTTCCCCTGTTTCATTGCTTAATATAGTAATAGCATTTAATTTTATAATATTAAAAAATGTTTCAGCATCCATATTCTGTAAATCTTTTTTTAATTGATAGCTTTCAAAAAGTGATTCTAAGTTAAAATTCTCTAAATCTATATTTTCGTTATTCAAAGAGAGGATATTATTATTAATATGAATTGAATTAATATTAGGATTAAATTTTTGAATTGCTTCTAAAACAATAGCATTTATTTTTCCTATCATATTATTATCTCCTATCTTAAATATATTTTATCAAAAAAAATAGTATTTTTAAATAATAATATATTAAATTATCAATATTTAAAATTTAGTTAATTAGAAAATTATAAAATATGAAAATATTAATAATTATTAAAAAATATTGTTTAAATTTTAAAGAAATTACTGCTAAATAGCTATTTGCGCTTTTTATTAGAAATTGTTATAGTCTTTAAAGAAAGGAGGAGAAAATTGAATCAGGTAGTTTTGGTTGGAAGACTTACCAAAAATCCGGAAGTTACAGATTTAACGGATAATAAAAAAAGAACAACAATTACCCTTGCTGTAAATAGGCCCTTTAAAAATAGTGACGGTATCTATGAAACGGATTTTATTAAATGTATTTTATGGAATGGAATAGCTGCAAATACTAGCGAATTTTGCCATAAAGGGGACATTGTCGGAATTAAAGGCAGATTAGAAACTAATATTTATGAAGATACTGATAAAAGAAAAATATATAATATAGATGTAGTAGCAGAAAGAGTATCTTTTCTAGCAACTAATAAAAAAAATAATGAAAAAGAGACAGAAATTTAATTTTGTCTCAAAAGCTAAATATACTAATCTTCCTCATAAAATAAATCATCAGGTTTTAATTCAAAAATAGCTGCAATTTGTTTTGCCATACTATAATATAAACCTCTTTGTTTATTTTCAATTTGCCAATAAAAAGCAGTGCAGATTCCTAAACGCTCTGCCATCTGCGCGCAAGTATAGCCCTTGCTTATTCTTATTTCTTTTAACTTATTCATATCAATCACAATATTATTATAGTTTAATTTTAATAGATAATCAAGAAAAAGTTGATGATTAGTCAACTATTAACATTTTGCTCTTTGTAAATTATATAATACAAATCAAGAGGTGTATTATGTTTAAGGGTGATAGATTAAAAGACTTAAGAAAAGAAAAAGGATTAACGCAAGGTCAACTTGGGGAGATATTAGGAATTGATAAATCTACTATTTGTTGTTATGAAAAAGGAACTAGACAACCGCCAATTGAAAATATTATTGATTTTATGCAAATATTTAATGTTTCAGCTGACTTTTTGTTAGGAACCGATCATTTGATTACAACAATATCAGATGAACCTATTCAAAGTATTACAATGAGTAAAGAAGAATTAGTTTTTTTAGAGGAATTAAAAAAAGATAAAACAGTATATAATATTTTAATTAGTAACCCAAAGCGAGGGGCAGATATTGTAAAAAAACATCTTGTTTAAAATTTGCAAATTATTAAAATACATACATATATTTATATTAGGTGAAGCATTTATATGAAAAAATTTTTTCAAATTATTGGTTTATGTAGTATTTTAGTTTTTAGTTTTTATTATACAGATAAAATTGCAGTAATTGTTGAGCAAAAAAATCCGGTTTTAAAAGAAATAAAATCCAAAGAAGACGATCTTTATGTATCGGCAGTAGATGCAACTATAACTGAAGAATACATTATTCCTGGAATTTATGGAAGTAAAGTAAACGTTGAAAAAAGTTTTTATAATATGAAAGCTTTAAATACTTTTAATGAGTATTATATTATTTATGATGATGTAAAACCAACTATTTCGATTGAAGATAATAAAGATAAAATTATCATAGGTGGTAATAACTCTAAAAGACAAGTTTCTATTATTTTAGAATATAATGATGAGTTAATTAATCTTTTTCAGAAATACAACGTAAATTTATTTATAAATAAAGATAATTATAGTGTATCTAGTGGATTTGAGTTAATTAATAATGAAAGTGAATTGAAATTATTTAATCAAGTTAATACATTATTAAATAATGATAATATAAATAAACATCTTTGTATAGTTAATGATAATAATAAAGAAGTTTGTAAAAAGAATAATAATTATTTAGTTCAATCTACACTTAAATTATCAACTAATAATTTAAGTGAAATTAAAGGGTTAATTGATAATGGTTCGATTATTACTGTTTCACAAAATGCAAAAATAGAAGATGTAAAACTATTGTTAAATTATATTCGATTTAGAGATTTAGAAATTGTTTACTTAAGTGATTTAATTAGTGAAAAAAATTAGAATTTACAATTTTATTTGTGAATTTTGATATTTTATTTTTCCTTGAAAAGATTTAAGAATATGATAAACTATAATATATAGTAAAGGAAGAATAAAATGAAAAAACTTAAGAAATTATTAGTTGTTGCAATTATAACTTTAACAATGATAGGGTGTGAGCAGAAAGAAAATATGAATAATGATGATACAAAATATTTAAGCGGAACAATAAATGCTGAAATTGATGTAAAAGATTATGGAATAATAGAAGTTCAGTTAGATGCTGATACGGCTCCAATTAGTGTGACAAATTTTGTTAATTTAGCCAAAAGTGGGTTTTATGATGGATTAACTTTTCATCGAATTATTGAAGGATTTATGATTCAAGGTGGAGATCCTAACCAAGATGGAACTGGGGGAAGCGAAGAGACTATCAAGGGTGAATTTTCCGCAAATGGAGTAGAAAATGATATTTCACATGAAAGAGGCGTAATTTCTATGGCTCGTGCTCAAGATTATGATAGTGCAAGTTCTCAATTTTTTATCGTTCAAGAAGATAGTACATATTTAGATGGAGAATACGCTGCATTTGGTCATGTTACTAAAGGAATGGACATTGTAGATAAGATAGCTCAAGATGCAGAACCAACAGATAGTAATGGTACTATTGAAAAAGAAAATCAGCCGGTGATTAATAGTATTAAAATAATTGATTAAATAAAAAAATATTAGCATATGAGTGTGCTAATATTTTTTTATGTAAAAAGCATAGTATTCATCAAAAGTAATATTGGCATCAAAAATTTCTTGTGCAACTTTTATTCCTACATAACGATAATGCCAAGATTCAAAAGCATAACCAGTTATATCTTCTTTATTTTCAGGATATCTTAAAATAAAACCATATTTATAAGAATTGTTTTTTAGCCATTGATAAGCTTTTGTATACTTAAAATTACTCATAGGTTGATTATAAGTTATTATATCTAAAGCTAAACCAGTCTGGTGTTCTGAAAAACCAGGTTGAGCAGAAATGGTATCAGTATATTCTTGTCCGTAAGTTAGAACATAATTTGTATATAAATTTTTTTGATATTCATATGAACGATATGCTGAGGCAATAAATAAATCAATATTATTTTTCTTGGCATCATTATACATTTTTATAAAAGCATTTTTAACTTCTTCAATAGTTTGACGTTTTTTATATGCATAGGTTAAATCTAAATCGATAAGATTATCTGGTTCATAATTACTATCTAAATAATTATATTTATTTACTAAAATCAGATTTCCTTTACTTAAATCAGCGGATTTTATATTTTTATAAGCTATAGCATCAGCATTTACATTTACTAAAGAAATAATTTTACTAATTTCTATTTCGGGATGAGTTGTATAATAAGCTAAATAGCGATCTAAATTTTTATGAAGATAATATTTTTCTTTAATAAAGATATTAAGGTAATTTATTTTTTTACGCTCTTTTAAATCAGTTATTTCACTATCTGTTAATTTTTGGTTAATTAATTGAAGTGTTTTTTGATCATAACCTATTTTATCTAATTTATTTTGACTATTTAAATTTAATCTAATAGTAATTAGACAAATTAAAAAAAATCCTATGACTATTAAAATTATCTTTTTTAAAGTCAACATTTTTAGTCACTCTCCATATAATAATATTATAAAAAATTAAGATAATGTTAATTTTTTTAATATATTTAGAGAAAATGTGCTATAATATAAATGTACTGCCGAATTAGTTCAATGATAGAACGAATCCATGGTAAGGATTAAATGGTTGTTTGATTCAACCATTCGGCACCAGTAAGCAATCTGTTCGATTATTCGAATTTTTGATATATAAATCAATCAGAAACGATTGGTTTTTTAATTTTATGAAATTTCTTTGCAAGCAATTTTTATTCTTTTGATAAAATATAGTACTTATAATTTATTTGTATGTAGATAATATTGAAATTAATGTTATAATACTCGTAATAGGAGGAAAATTTATGGATGCTAAAAAAATTTCTGATATAGTTATGGAATCAGAAAGACAAGTAAGTCAAAGAAAACAACTTGATGATAAAACTCAAGAGAAAATAAAAATGTTATATAATATACAAGATGCTGAAACAATTCAAAGGCTAATAAATTTACAATTATTTTTTGAACAAACAAAGCATGTAATTATGAGTATAGAGCAACTAATAATATTTTTAAAAACTGCTATTAATTATGATGACATGCAAATATGGATAATGAAGCAAAAAATAAATGGTGTACAATTGTCTTTAAATGATACACTAAAAAAATTTTTTGAATTAAAAACAGATGAAGAAATATTAAGACAATATGATGTTGAACAAAATTACAATACAAATAATATAGCAAGAGTTAGAAAAGTTTTAAAAAAATAAAACTTCAAAAGTAAAAATACAAATCGTTTTTATATTAAAATCTTTTTTGTATTTGGTATACTATTTTTAATTTAAAAATTATTTAAGTTTTAGGAGATAAACAATGATATTACCATTTAATGAGCAAGTTATTAATGATGGAACAATTAATAAGGAATCATTTAAATATCCTAATTTTATTGGCTATTTAAATCCATTAGGAGACCCTATTGATTTTAAAGATAAATATGGATATATTGGTCATGATTCAACTTTAAATATTCAAGAGTATTTTAGAATATTTTATAATTTGAAAATTAAAGATTATGCGGGAATAAGTCAGTTAGAAAAATATCGAATGACAAAAAATTATTTGATTTCTGAGAAAAATAGAAATATTCAGCTTTTGAAGCAATTGTGCGCTAATTTAAAAGAAGAAATAAATAATTATAGTAAACTAGCTCCGGATATTGTCATAATTGATCGAATGGAATTGGATATTTATAAATTTTTGTTAAATTGTTATAGTGCCAATACTTTTTTTGATGGTGTAGGAAATATTGTAACTTGTATGTGCGAAAAAGAATTTTGGTACAAAGAATATAAAAATAAAAGATTATATGATATGGACCATAATGACTTTCAAACTGAATATAAAATTTATAAAGATGATATTTTGGCTAATGCTTTTAAAGACGTTATGATTCAATATTTAGGTTATCATAGTATAGAAAGAATACCAAAAACTATTACTACGTCTTCTTTAGAAATATATGAGACATTTTATAATTATTTATTAAATGATTTTACTATTGTTCAACTGCCTAAGATGAATTATGATTTAAATAAAAGAAAATATATTAACCAAAATTCTAATTGCTTTTTCTTATCTGATCATCAATTAAGATTAAAAGAAGAAATTCAAGCAATCAAAAAATATGTACCATTAGATCAAAGATCAAAATATTATCGTTAGATAAATCATTTAAACTTTAAGATTTATATTAAATAATTAATTATATAAAAAACCTCGTTTTAAAATTTAAAAACGAGGTTTTTGTTTTAATCTTTAATTATTAAGTTATTATTTTCTACATCAATTTTAATAGTTGAATTAAATTTTATTTTATCTAAAATAATATTTTTAGCAATTAAGGTTTCTAGATTACGTGAAACAAATCTTTTAATTGGTCGAGCGCCATATTTTTCATCGTAAGATGAATCAATAATAAAGTCTTTTGCCTTATCAGACAATTGTATTTTTAAGCGTTTATCTTTTAATCTGTTTTCAATATCACTAATAATTTTATCTAAAATATTATAAACAATATCTTTAGATAAAGAATTAAATATAATTATTTCATCAATACGATTAATAAATTCTGGTTTAAAAGTATGTTGTAATTCTTCCATTACAAGTTTATTGGCATTTTCAGTATTTTCTAGAATATATTCGCTTCCTAAATTAGAAGTCATAATAATTATTGTGTTTTTAAAATCGACGGTGCGACCTTGAGAGTCAGTAATTCTACCATCATCCAATATTTGAAGCAATATATTAAAAACATCTTTATGAGCTTTTTCAATTTCATCAAAAAGAACTATTGAATAAGGATTTCGACGAATTGCCTCAGTAAGTTGACCTCCTTCATCATATCCTACATATCCTGGAGGAGCACCAACTAATCTTGAAACACTGTGAGCTTCCATATATTCAGACATATCTATTCTAACCATATGACGTTCATCATCAAATAGTTCATAGGCTAAACTACGGGCAACTTCAGTTTTACCAACTCCAGTAGGTCCTAAGAAAATAAATGAACCAATAGGGCGGTTAGGGTCTTTAATTCCACTACGGGCTCTAATAATAGCCTCGCTAATTAGTTTTAATGCTTGATCCTGACCCATAACCCTTTTTCTTAGATTATTTTCTAAGTTAATTAATTTTTCTTTTTCACCACTAACTAGCTTACTAATTGGAATATTTGTCCATTTAGAAATTATTTTAGCTATGGATTCATCATCAACAACATCACTAAGTAATTTTGATTTAGAGTTAAATTTTAAAGTTTCTAGTTCTTCTTGCAATTTAGGAATAATTCCGTGACGTAATTTTGCAGCAGCTTCTAGATCATAATTATTTTCAGCTATTTCTAATTTATGCATAGCATTTTCTAATTCTTCTTTTTTGCGATTTATATTGTTACTAACTTCTTTTTCTTGATTCCATTGATCTCTAAGTTCTTTTTCTTTTTCTTGCAATTGAGAAATTTTAGTATCTAATTCTTTAACTCTTTCCTTAGAAATTTCATCCTTTTCACGTTTTAAAGCTTCACGTTCAATTTGTAGGCGCATAATTTGTTTGGTTAAGATATCCAAATTAACAGGAACGGATTCCATTTGTACTTTAATAGTAGCACACGCCTCATCAACTAAATCAATAGCCTTATCTGGTAAATATCTATTTGTAATATATCTATCAGAAAGAGTAGCAGCAGCAACTAAAGCTTTATCTTTAATAGTTACACCATGATATACCTCAAAACGTGATTTCAAACCACGTAAAATGGTAATAGTATCCTCAACATTAGGTTCCTGTACCAAGATTTTTTGAAATCTTCGCTCTAATGCACCGTCTTTTTCTATGTATTTACGATATTCATTTAAAGTAGTAGCACCTATACAATGAATTTCTCCACGGGCAAGCATAGGCTTTAACATATTTCCAGCATCCATTGCTCCTTCTAAAGCTCCAGCACCAACTATCATGTGTATTTCATCAATAAACATAATAATTTGGCCATCAGAGTTTTTAACCTCTTTTAATACCGCTTTTAATCTTTCTTCAAATTCGCCTCGATATTTTGCACCAGCAATTAATGATCCCATATCTAATTCCCAAATCTTTTTATCTTTTAAACTATTTGGGACATCACCTTTGATAATTCTTTGGGCTAGGCCTTCAACAATAGCTGTTTTACCAACTCCTGGATCACCAATTAAAACTGGATTATTCTTAGTTTTACGGGATAAAATTCTTGTAATGTTTCTTATTTCTTCATCACGACCAATAATTGGATCATTTTTCCCATCTATAACACTTTGAGTAATATCTCTACCATATTTCTCTAAGACATTTTCTAAATTTTCTTGATATTCTTTTGGGTTATTCATTATCATTTCTCCTTTTCCAATTATAATTATATCACATTTTTAGCACTTGTCAATATAGAGTGCTAATTTTATGGTGTTAATACTTGCGTATATTGCTAAAATATGCTATAATCTGGCTAGAAAAGAGGGATTAATATGTTTGATGAGCTTTTTTACAAAAATCAAGACTTACTAAATAAGTTAAATTGTAGTAACGAGCAAATTGAAGAGTGGAAATCATATTTAATACAGATGGCTGGTCTTTTAAAAACAGAGGCACAAACACCACCAATTTTAGTAGAGTATACTGAACACATGTTTTTAAATTTTAAAAATATTCTAGAAAGAAAAGAATTAAAAGAAAAAATCAGTGATCTAATTTATGAACGAATGAACTGTAAAGATGAACAAAAAAAGGCTGAAATAGAACAGCAGTTAAGTGATTTAGATCAAAAATCTAAAGTTGCTGAGCAACAAAAGATAGATATAAGACAGAAAAATACTTTAATACTTAATAAATTTAATCAAGAAATAGCTACTTTGCCTAAAGAAAATCAAGTATCTTTTGAGCAAATAAATCAACAACTAGGTGCTCTTATTTCTAATATTAATAATGGTATTAATAAAACTAAAGCACCCCAACCTGAGCCAAAAACAGAATTTAGTGCTGAGGAGTTACAAAAACTCTTAGAAGAGCAAAGAAAAGAAAACGAACGTTTAAAAAAAGAAAATAAAGATTTAAATGATCAGTTAAATGTAATGCAACAAAGTATGGAAGAATTAAAAAACCAATTAGAAGAACAAAGAAAATTACTTGAAGATATGAAAAATAATACTTTAGGAACTAAAGTAAAAAATGTTGGTAAAAAAGCTAAAAGAAAAGTAGTTCAAGTAAAAAAATGGGCTAAAGCAAATCCTAAAAAAACAGCAGCTATTATTGGAACAGTAGCCTTAGCTGGTTTAGTTGGATCTGCCGTTGCTTATGGGCATCCTCTAGCTTTTGCTGGAAGAGTAGTATCTGCAATGTGGAAACCACTTCATAATGTTGGCCTAGGCGAACCACTTCATAATATTAACCGATTCTTGTTTGGTAAAATTCGAGGAGCAACCTTTGATAGTGGAAGAGGACTATGGTTATTAAATGGAACACCATTAAATGATTTAGGAGCATTTGAAACCATTCTTAATAATGTAGTAGGAATGGGTGCTGGATTAGCAGGCGGAGCAGCAATTGGTTATGGAGCATATAAAGTAGCAAAAAAGGCCAAAAATGCCTGGTTAAATAGAGCCGAAGATGGCTTTATTAATAAAATGACTAATAAAATTAAATCATTAGGTGGCAATGTAAAAGCATTTGGGGGAAAAATTAAAAGTAAATTAACTAATATTTTTAAGAAAAAGAAAAAAACAAAAGATGATTTTGATGTTATGTCTATGGAAGTAGATCAAGAATTAATTGAAGATTGCTTAGGAGATATTAAAGATGCTACTGTTGATGATTTAATTTATTTTCAAAATGATATGATATCTATTGGTAGTTATGTTCAAGAAAATCATGCTTTACCTGATGATATAGAGTATCCATTAACTTTAGGAACTATTGTTGAAATATGTTCATTATTAGATGATGCATTACAGAAAAAATTTGATGAACATATAGAAAATATGTCTAAAGAAGAATTAGAAAATTTAGCACAAGAATTAGAAGAAAAATTTCAAAACGAAGCAAATAACAATATAAATTACTTTGATTCTAAATATGGTATCAAATTAAGTGCTGCAATCAATAAGGTAAGCGCTAAAATGCAAGAACAAACAATGGGAGGAAGATAATGACTAAAGGTGATATAATAACTTTAGAAGATAATGAACAATTTCTTTTATTAATGGAAAATGAAATAGAGGGCAGAAAATTCTTTTATGCAAACAAAGTAGACAATGAGGAAAATACAACTAGCGAATATGAAATTTTTGAACAATTAACTGAAGATGGCGATAATTATTTAGAAATTGTTGAGGATGAAGATGAAAGAGAATTTTTAACAAATGTATTTAGTGCTGATTTAGTTGAGTTTGCCTCTGATGTGGAAAGTGGAAAGATTACATTCGAATAATGAAAATAAGCTAATACTCTTAAGTATTAGTTTTTTAGTATAATAGTTTTAGGCTTATATTTGCTAATATATAGGATTAATGCTATAATTTGGCTAGAAAAGAGGGATTAATGTGATTGATGAGCTTTTTGACAAATATCAAGATTTGCTAAACAGATTAAATTGTAGTAACGAGCAAATTAAAGACTGGAAACAAATTTTAACAAAAATGTCTGACTTTTTAAAATCTGAATCAGAAAAAGTAAGTGCTGTTGTAATAGAATATGCTGAGCAAATTTTTTTGAGTTTTGAAAATATTTTAGAAAAAGAAAAGTTAAAAGAAAAAAAGAATATTTTAATTAATGAACGCGATAATTGTAAAGATGAAGAAAAAAAGTCTGAAATAGAAAAGCAATTAAGTGATTTGGAACAAAAATTTAAAATCATTGAGCAACAAAGAGTAGAACTACGTCAAAAAAATAATATAGTATTTAATAAATTTAATCAACAAATTAATACTTTATCTGAAAAAGATCAAAATGCTTTTGATAAAGTAAACCAACAGTTAGGTAAATTAATTACTAATGTTAATGCTGGTATTGATAAGCCAAAAACACCACAGCCTGAGCCCAAAGTAGAGCTTAGTGCTGAGGAGTTACAAAAACTCTTAGAACAGCAAAGACAAGAAAATGAACGTTTGAAAAAGGAAAATCAAAATTTAAAAAATCAGTTAAATATAATGCAACAAAGTATAGAAGAATTAAAAAAGCAATTAGAAGATCAGAAAAAATTTCTTGAAGAAATGAAAAATAATACTTTAGGAACTAAAGTAAAAAATGTTGGTAAAAAAGCGAAAAGAAAAGTAGTTCAAGTAAAAAAATGGGCCAAAGCAAATCCTAAAAAAACAGTAGCTATTATTGGAACAGTAGCCTTAGCTGGTTTAGTTGGATCTGCCGTTATTTACGGACATCCTCTATCTTTTGCTGGAAGAGTAGTTTCGGCTTTGTGGAAACCACTTCATAATGTAGGCCTAGGAAAACCACTTCATAATATTAACCGATTCTTATTTGGTAAAATTAGAGGAGCAACCTTTGATAGTGGAAGAGGACTATGGTTATTAAATGGAACACCATTAAATGATTTAGGAGCATTTGAAACCATTCTTAATAATGTAGTAGGAATGGGTGCTGGATTAGCAGGTCTTTCTGCGGTTGGTTATGGAGCATATAAAGTAGCAAAAAAGGCTAAAAATGCTTGGTTAAATAGAGCTGAAGATGGCTTTATTAATAAAATGACTAATAAAATCAAATCATTAAGGGGAACTTTAAAAAATAAGCTTACAAATAGATTTAAAAGAAAAAAAGATTTAATTGAAGATTATGATATTATGAGTCCGGTTGTAGATGCAACTTTAATTGATGAAATTTTGCCCGATTTAGAAACTATAAGTATAGAAGAATTGATATATTTACAAAAATATATAAGTGAAGTTAATATATATATTTATAATAATCACAAATTACCTGAGGATATTAATGTTCCATTAAATTTAGGGACTATAGAAGAAATTTTAAAAATAATAGACAAGGAGTTACAAATTAGATTTGATGAGTATATAGAAAATATGTCTAAAGAAGAATTAGAAAATTTAGCAAAAGAATTAGAAGAAAAATTCCAAAATGAAGCAAATAATAATATTGATTATTTTGATCCTAAATATGGTATAAAATTAAGTGTAGCAATTAACAAAGTTAGTGCTAAGATTCAAGAGCATATAATTGTGACAAAAAAGATTTAATATTTTTATAAGATAACGATAAAATCGTTATTTTTTTTAATAATTTTTATAGAATTAAAACTTATAAAATATATTATTTACAGCTAGAAATTATTTCAAAATTAAATTTTATTAATTGTACAAATTAAATTATATTTTGATATATATAGTTAGGGTGTTAAAGTAAAAATGAAAGAACCAATAGTTATTAATAAACACAAACTAGATCATGATCAAATGGCTATAGTTACTTCAACTTCGAAAAAAATATTAGTCATTGCTGGAGCCGGAAGTGGTAAAAGTTTAACTATGATTGGTAAAATCCACTATTTAATAAAAGAGTTAAATGTTTCTTCAAATGATATTTTAGCTATTTCTTTTACTAATGAAGCCACTAAAAGTTTAAAAACTAAGCTTCAAAAATATTTTAATTATAATATTGATGTTTTAACTTTTCATAAACTAGCTTTAAGAATAATTCATAAACAATACCATAAAATAGTAGATGATAAATTTTTAGATGAAGTTATAGATATTTTTTTTGAAGGGCTAATTTTTAGTAATCCATATTTATTAAAACAAGTATTAAAATACTTTAGAATTATTTATATGCCATGGAATTATGAAATTAAATATAAACAATTACTTTTAACTAAAAAAATAACAGTAATGAAAAAAACTATTAGTGTCTTTTTAAAATTATTCAAAACTAATAATTATTCTAATGATGAATTTATCCATTTTTTAAAAGCTGGTAAATATTATTCTTTTTTAATTATTGCATATAGTATATATACCTTTTATAAAGCTGAATTAAAAGCTACTAATAGTTTGGATTTTGATGAAATAATAAAAAAAGCAATTGGTAATGTAAAAAGATCAAATATTAGTTATAAATATATTATAATTGATGAATATCAAGATACTTCTTTATTAAGATATGAACTTATAAAAAAAATATTAGATAAGACTAATGCTAATTTAATATGTGTAGGAGATGATTTTCAATCAATCTATAATTTTAGTGGGTGTACTTTAGATTTATTTTTAAATTTTAAAACTTATTTTCCTAATGCTTCTATAAAATATATTAACTTTACATATCGAAATGCACAGCAATTAATTGATGTTGCTGGAAGTTTTATTATGAAAAACAAATATCAGATAAGAAAAAATTTAGTTTCAACTAAAAATATTAATAAACCATTTATATTATTTTATTATAAAAATAAAAAAAGAGATTTTACTACTTTATTATTGAATTTAGGAAAAAAAGATAAATTATTTGTATTAGGAAGAAATAACTTTGATATAAAGAAATATTTAGATTTAAACATCTTTAAATTAGAAAAAGATGGGTATATATATTTACTAAAGAATAACTATTGTTATGCTAGATATTTAACAATTCATAAAGCCAAGGGCTTGGAAAGTGATAATGTTATAATTATTAATTTAGAAAACGATTTTTATGGATTTCCTAGTAAGCAAATTGATGAAAAAGTACTATCGCTAGTAAAAAAGCCAACTGATGCTTCAATTAAATATGCTGAGGAGCGTCGCTTATTTTATGTTGCAATTACAAGAAGTAAAAATAAGGTTTATTTATATCTTAGTTCTAATGAATCAATATTTATAAAAGAATTAAAAAAAGATTATAAAAAATATTTAGTAATATATAAAAAGAAAACTTATTAGTTTTCTTTAGAATACATGCGATATAAATTTATTGATGGTTTATTAAAAAAGCGAAAGCTGTAGTCAGTAGTTCCTATTCCACCAGAAATAAAAAATTTAGTTAAATCTATATTATAATATTCATCATAATATGTTTTGCTACCATTTTTAGCAATAATTTGACCTACAAAAGGTATTCTAACTTGCCCATTTAAAGAATGACCGCTTAATACTAAATCAGGATTATAATCTTTAAATTGTAAGTAACTATCCGGCTCATTTACTAAAACAATTTTATATACTGGCGTGTTACTAAAATTTTGTAAACCACTAAAAGCTGTTTCATAGTCTTGAGTCCCTTTTAATAACGAAGGAAGTCCAATAATAATAATAGGAATATTATCTTTATAGTATAAAACATCATAAGTATTATTTAAATAATTAAATCCAGCATTTTTCATTAATATTTCATAGTTATCTAATTTATAGTCTTGATCTCCGCTAACTGCATATTTACCTAATGTAGCATCAATTTGACTTAAACTTTCAGTCAAAAACTCAATTAAAGAATCACTTATAATTGTATCTTTATCGATAATATTACCACTAAAAACTACTAGATCAGGTTTTAAGTCATTTATTTGTTTTACTAAATTTTGAACATCTTTTTTATTTACTGTTCTTCCATATAATAAATCAGAAAAATGAATTATTTTAAGCCCATCTATATTACTAGTGAATATTGAACTATTAATAGCATATTCTCTTACAGTTAATCCCTTTGTACTAATAAATCTAGCCCATAAAATGATAAAAACAATAAATAGTATCAAAATAATAAAAATTAATTTTCCATTGCTTAAATTTTTTCTTTCTTCATTCATATTTTTATACTCCAGCAGATAGCATAGAAAAAATAATTAATAATACAGATAATGAATTGTGAAATATATGCATAAATATAGAGGTGAAAATATTATCAGTTTTATAATATGCATAACCAAAAGCAATCCCTAAGCTACCGTATGGTAAGAAGTAAAGTAATTCTTGCCAATTTTTTATTATTCCTGCAATAGTAAAAGATTCAATTCCAGTGGCAACATGCATTCCAGCAAATAAAAGACCAGTAAAAAGAGAATATTTAATTATACTTTTGAAAGCATTTTTAAATGATGCTCGAAATAATAATTCTTCACATATTGGACCAATAATACACATTGAAACAATCGAAAATAAGGGGAATTGAGCTAATATAGCTCTATTGGAACTTTCATTAGCTGCCATTCCATTTTCAATAATAAAAAGATTAATTATTAGATTACTAACTATCATTAGGCCAAAACCAATTAGCCAAAATTTAAAAGCAGTTTTAATATATTTTTTATAGTTTTTTTTAAAGTCTTTAAAATCTCGAAAAAATCTTTTATGAAAAATAAAAATCAAAATTAATAATGTACATAATTCAGCCATTATATAACATATATTAGCTCCCCAATTAGTAGAACTAAAAGGAAATACTAAAAATATTTGTAAAAACAAGGATGGAACAATCATATATAAAATAATAATTCCAATACTCATTAAAATTGATATAAAAGAATCTTTATAATTTTTACATTCAAAATCCATAAATCTATTCACCTTTTTATTCAATATAATCTAATGATTTTAGCTTTTCTTCTATTGTTGAACGCGTAGCAGTACCAACAATTCTATTAACAACAGTTTTTTCTTCACCATCTTCTATAAAAATTGTTGTTGGTGTTCCGCTTACATTAGCAATACTATTCAAATACTTTTTGTCATCATCTGATAATGTTGCTAAATCAACATAATAACCAGTAACTTGATTATCTCTTAATACATTAGTTAACACTGGCATGTATTCTGCACAATGAGAACAGCCTTCACGAGTAATTACTAAAATAAAACTATCTTTGTTATTAATTTTCTCTTCAAGTTTATCTTTTGTTAATTCTACTAAGTAGCTTTGAGCATTACTTTTTTCTTTTTTTGCTAAAAATAAAATTCCAATAACTAATGCAATAATTACAATGATACCTATAATTATAAATTTCTTTTTCATTAACTCTCACCGTTTATAAATATATCATAATTTATAGTGCTATTCAAATTTCTTTATACTTTATTAGACAATTTTTACAATTTTATTAATACTAAATTTTTTAAAATTTAATATATTTTATTAGAATAGGAGATAAAAATGAAAAAGGTAATTGTTGGTATTCCGAAGGCATTGTTATTTTATCATTATAAAAGTTTATGGTTAGAATTTTTTAATAACTTACAAATTGAAGTGTTAATAAGTCCTGACACTAATAAGCAAATATTAGAAAATGGTAGTAAACATGTAGTAGATGAAGCATGTCTTTCTTTAAAAATATTTATGGGCCATATTGATTATTTAAAAGATAAAGTTGATTACATATTAATTCCTCGAATAGAGTGTGTCAAATTAAATGAAAAAGTATGTACTAATTTTTTAGCTCTTTATGATTTAGTAAATAACGTATTTAATGACATTAAAATTTTAAATTATAATGTTGATTTAGAAAAAGGTGAAAGTCAAGTTGATGGCTTTATAAAAATTGGTAAAGAACTTGGTTTTTCATATATTCAAACCTTAAGTGCTTATAATGAAGCATTAGTTAAATTTAAAAAAGAAAATCAAAAAAAGATAAGCATAAATGATAAAAAATTAGAGTCTGATAAGTTAAAAATATTAGTAGCTGCTCATCCGTATAATTTGCATGATGCTTTAATAGGACAGCCCATTATTGATTATTTAAAACAAGAGAATATAAGCGTTTTAACATCCGATATATATGATGATTATTCTAAATTTGACTGTAAAGAAATTTCTAAAACTATCTATTGGACTTATAACAAGCGAATAAATGCTGCAATTTTGAAATATAAGGATTTTATTGATGGTATCATATTACTTTCTACTTTCCCATGTGGACCGGATTCTTTATGTAATGAGCTTATAATTAGGAAGATAAAAAGTGTACCAATTTTATATATAACTAAAGATGATTCATCTAGTGATGCCGGATTAATTACAAGATTGGAAAGTTTTATAGATATTATAAAATTAAAAAAACAAAGAGAGCAGGTTATAAATGAAAACAATAATAATTAGTTTTCCTCATTTAGGAAATTATCATGTTCCAATTAAATTTTTTTTGTCACACTTAACTGATGCCCAAATTTTAATTCCCCCTAAAATAACTAAAAAAACTATTGATTTGGGAAGCAAATACAGTCCTGATTTTGTCTGTTTGCCTTTTAAATATAATTTAGGTAATTATATTGAAGCCTTAGAACAAGGAGCCAATGTATTAGTTCAAGCTGGTGGCGGGTGTAGATATGGTTGTTATGGAGAAGTACAAGAACAAATTTTAAGAGATTTAGGATATGATTTTAAGCTTGTATCTTTAGTTGAAAATGGCAAAATTAATATACTAAGTATTTATAAATCATTAAAAAATATCAATCCTAAAGTTAACTTTTTTAAATATGTTTATTATCTAATTTTTACAATGTTAATGATAATGTGCATGGATAAAATCGAAATTTATATTCGTAAAAATATTGGATTTGAAAAAGTAAAAAATAGTTTTAAAACTTTAGAGACAAAAATGTTAGAAGATTTTGCTAAGACTAAATGTATATCATCTTTAATATTTAAATATTGGAAATATAAACATAAATTTAAGCAAATAAAAGTAAAAAAAGTCAGTAATCCCATTAAAGTTGGAATTATAGGAGAATTATATACTTCTATGGAGCCTTTTTCTTCGTATTTTGTTGAAGAATCACTAGCTAAATATAATATTGAAATAAAACGCTTTACTAATTTAACGTATTTACTTGTTAAAAAAAGTAAGCTAATTAAAAAAATGCTTAAAAGAAGTAAAAACTATGTTAGTTATGAACTAGGAGCAGATGGAATGGATAATGTAGCTAGGGCTTTGTATTTAAAACAAAAAGGGTATGATGGAATAATTCATATTAAACCATTTGGATGTACCCCGGAAATTGGAGCTATGCCCATTATTGATAAAGTATGCAAAGACAATAAAATGCCTGTAATTTATTTTTCATTTGATTCTCAAACATCAAATGAAGGTATTAAAACTAGATTAGAAGCTTTAGTAGATATGTTAGTAGAAAGGAAGAAAAAAGGATAATGGAAAAGTGCTATTTAGGAATTGATATCGGGTCAATTTCAACAAAAGGTGTAATTATAGATAAAGATAATAATATTTTATATAGTGAATATTTATGGACTGAGGGAAATCCTATAGAAGCTGTAAAGCGAGTGATTAAATCTTTAGAAAAACAATTTGACAAAGAAAAATATCAAATTGTTCAAATTGGAACTACAGGTAGTGCCCGAAAATTAATAGGAACTATTTTAAATGCTAGTGTTATAAAAAATGAAATTACTGCTCATGCAATAGGCACCACATCTTTATATCCTCAAATAAAAACTATTTTAGAAATAGGTGGTCAAGATTCAAAAATTATTTTAATTGAAGATGGAATTGCCGTTGATTATGCCATGAATACTTTATGTGCAGCAGGTACAGGGGCATTTTTATCAAGTCAAGCAAAAAGATTAAATGTTGCAGTTGAAGATTTTGGCTCAATAGCATTAACTAGCAAAAATCCTACTAAAATAGCTGCAAGATGTACTGTGTTTGCTGAATCAGATTTAGTTCATAAAGCTCAAATGGGGTATAAAAAAGAAGATATTATAGCAGGTCTTTGTAAAAGTGTTGCCGTAAATTATTTAAATAATGTTGGAAAAGGAAAAAAAATAAACTCTCCTATAATTTTTCAAGGAGGAGTAAGTAAAAATATTGGTGTAAAAAAGGCTTTTGAAGATTTATTAGGCCAAGAAGTAATTGTAGATAAAAATGGCCATTTAATGGGAGCTTTGGGTGCTGCAATATTAGCTAGTCGAAGTGAAGAAAAAGAAATAAATTTTGATTTTAATATCTCCAATATTAAATTTGAAACCAAAGCTATTGAGTGCAAAGGATGTCCAAATAATTGTGAAATTATTTGCGTGTATAAAAATGATGAGTTGATTGATTCATGGGGCAATCGATGCGAAAAAGGTATATTAAAACATTAAATTTAAGGAAAAATATACTATATAATTCTATGTAAAGTTAAATTGTCAATATTTTAGAGTTTTGTAAGTAAAAAATAAAATTTATGGTAAATTATAATTAGGAGAGTGATTAAATGGATGATAAAAAATTAAAAGTTTTGCAAATTGGCTGTGGTAAAATGAGTAAATTCATTATGCAATATGTGTATCAAAAAGGAGGACAAATTGTAGGGGCAGTAGATATTAATCCGGAAATTATAGGAAAAGATATAGCTACAATTATGGAGTCAAAGAATAAAAATGTTATTATTGAATCAATAGATAAATTAGAAGAGTTGCTTATTAAATTAAAACCAGATATTGCTATAATCACGACTATGAGTTTACTAAATGATGTTAAAAACGAGTTATTTATTTGTGCTAAATGTGGAATAAATGCTATAACAACTTGTGAGGAAGCTTTTTTTGCAAGCAATTCTAATAGTGAAGTATTTAAAGATATTGATACAATGGCTAAAGCTAATAATTGCACAATAACCGGTTGTGGATATCAAGATTTTGCTTGGGGTAATTTAATAACTACCCTTGCAGGCAGTACCCATACTATTACTAAAATAAAAGGAAGTTCGTCATACAATGTTGAAGATTACGGAATTGCTTTAGCTAAAGCCCACGGAGCAGGATTAACTTTAGAAGAATTTGATAAAGATATAGCATCTATAGATAAAATGAGTGAAGAACAAAGAAATAAGTTAATAAAGGAGGGGAATTTTGCACCGTCTTATATGTGGAATACAGTAGGTTGGCTTGCTGATAAATTAAATTTAACTATTACTTCTATGGATCAAAAATGCGTTCCTCAAACTTATAGTGAAGAACTTCATTCTACGACTTTAAATTTAACAATCCCTGCTGGAAATGCAACAGGGATGAGTGCTGTTGTTAGTGCTAAAACTAAAGAGGGAATAGATTTAGAAGCAGAATGTGTAGGTAAGGTTTATAGCCCAAATGATTTTGATAAAAATGAGTGGACTATTATTGGAGAGCCTACTACAAATATTATTATGAATAAACCTGACACTGTAAAATTAACCTGTGCCGATGTTGTTAATAGGATTCCAGATGTAATAAATTCTAAACCTGGTTTTATACCTACTAGTCAGATGCCAGAAATGTCTTATCGTTTAAAAGCGTTAAATGAATATGTAAAATAAAAAAAGAAAAATGATGCTACTACCTGTCAAGTACTCACTAAATAAAAAGATAAATTAATTTGAATATTTTAGACGATACTGTACAGGTGACAAGTATCCAAGATTCTTTTGAATACGTTCATTATTATACCAGTGAACGTATTTTTTTATTTCTTCAGTAGCTTGTTTTCTAGTTAATTTACTAAATTGACAAAGCCATTCGTGTTTTAATTGCATAAACCAGTTTTCAATTGGACAATTTTCCCAACAGTGTCCTCTATGTGACATACTTCTAGTAAATCCCATAGTTTCTGCAAGTTCAACATATTCATATGCAAAATATACTGCACCTTGATCTGTATTAACTATTGCATTTTCATTTATTTTTAAATCTTTATAACTTTCTTTTATTAATTCTACATCATTGTTATTTGACGTAAAACGTGATACAATTTCTTTATTGAAGTAATCTTTAATAGCTGATAAATATAGTGTACCATCACTACATTTTATATAGCTAACATCAGAAGAAAACTTTTGACCTGGTTTTTCTGATTTAAAGTTACATTCAATTAGGTATTGAGCCTTATTTGTAAGGTTCTTTTCTTTTGCTCTAGAAACAGACAATCCCTTTTTAGTTCTTTTAATTGTTTCTAATCTCAATATGTTTTTATATCTTCTAATCAATTTGTGATTTAAAACTAATTTTAATTTAATTTCTATATGTTTTTTTAATCTTATTGTTCCATAAATCCCTTTAACATTTTTATGCTCCTCTGATATCACATCAGCAATTTCTTGATTAAAATTATTAGCTATCGGTTTTCCAATACTACACCATTTGTAATAACTTCTTCTATTAATATTTAAAACGTTACATATCCTAGTAATTGGATATTCTGTTTTTAATCTATCAATAATTTGGTATTTTTCTATTTGCGTTGCTGAGAGCGGATTTCTATCAGAAGAGCATAGGATTTTTTTAATATATCAATATCCTCAATTTCTTGCTGAGATTTTCTTTTCCCTCGATTATCTACACCAAGTCTGCCTTCATCATATTCTTGATTCCATCTGCTTACTGTACCCCAACCTGATATACCATATTTGTTATTTAAATATGATATAGTTGCACCTTTCTTAAATTCTTTAACTATTTTGACTTTATCTTCTAAAGTCTATTTCTTATGTTTACCCATAAAAAACACCTCCAAAATCCTTTCTAAATAAATTTTACCATATTTTGGTTATTTTTATTTAGTGTGAACTTTAAAGGTATTATAATCTTTTTTTCTCTTTTTAAATTAAATTATTTAAAATTGACTCAAAAATATGAATGTGATGTTGCTCATCTAAAATTAAACGATTTAAAATATCAGAAATTGCCTCGTCATTAGCATATTTAATAATCTCCTGATATTGTTTAATCGCTTTTTTTTCGCTTTTTATATCGTTTTTAATCATAGATAGTAGATCTGTTTCATAATTAATTAAATCACTATTCCAATAGGTTTCATTATCTTTTTTATTTATATAAGTATATATAGGGAGCAAACCAAGTTGTTTTATCATTTTACCTAAAATTTCTAAATGTTGCATTTCTACAATTGCAATTTTTTTAAAAGCTATTTTAATTTCTTTAAAATCATCTGGAGTTATTAGATATTGATATATATAATTATTTATACAGCTCATTTCACTAACAGTTCCAGAAAACGCTTGCTTTAATTTATAAGCAATATCTTTATTTTGTTTTAGAATTTTTACCTCAGGATAAGGTTCATCTAAAATAATATTTATACCATTTATCAAATAAAATCACCACTATTATTTTATGTTTAAAAAAAATAATTATTTCAATAATTTTTTTAATTATTAAAAATAATTAACGATTTATTTTTTGAGTAAAAATATATACTGCAAGTATAACTAAAACTAAGACTATTACCATCATAGTTACTTCATGAGGTAATACTTTATCTAAAGCATCTACTATTGTTTCATATATATTTACAAAAAATTTAGCAATTTTCCCAAAAAAAGCTCCTAGTTTTTCTTCTAATTCTTCTGCCGTTATTCTTAGTATCATAAATATCTACCTCTTAATCTTAATTATAAATTAAAATAAATAAATTTCAATAAAAAAATGGTATAAGACAGTATATTTACATTATAAAATGTTCCTAATTTGCTAAATTAGGCTGTTAATGATATAATTTATTTGGTGAATATTATGTTGTCAAATACTAATATGCCTGGAGTTGGAATAGGGGTTATGATATTTAATAAAAAAGGAGAAGTTTTATTGATTTTAAGAAATGATAATCCTATTTTAGCTGATAGTGATATGCATTTGGAAGGAACGTGGACTTTACCAGCAGGAAAAGTAAAATACAATGAAACACTTGTTGAAGCTGCTATTAGAAAAGTTAAACAAGAAACAAATTTAGATGTATCTAATTTAGAAATTGTATCTATAGCTGATGATATTAATAAGTATGCTCATTTTGTTACTATTGGTTTAGTGGCATATCAAAATTCAGGAAATATTAATTTAGGAAATACTTTAGAACATGTTGATTATAAATTTTTTGATTTAAATAGTTTGCCTAATAATTTATGCAAACCATCGCTAACTATTATAAATAACTATTTAAATAAACAAATTTATAAAAACTAGGAGATGATATTGATGAAAAAGTTTTATATTTCAACAGCAATTGCTTATACTTCCGGAAAGCCTCACATTGGAAATACATATGAAATAGTATTAGCTGATGCCATAGCAAGATATAAGCGCTTATCTGGATATGAGGTTTATTTTCAAACAGGAACTGATGAGCACGGTGAAAAAATCGAGCTAAAAGCTCGTGAAGCAGGAGTTTCTCCCCAAGAATTTGTTGATAATTTATCATTAGAGATAAAACGTATTTGGGATATAATGGATACGACATATGATAAATTTGTCAGAACTACTGATAAGAATCATGAAAAAGTAGTGCAAAAAATTTTTAAAAAATTATATGATCAAGGAGATATTTACAAGGGAGAGTATAAAGGATGGTATTGTACACCATGCGAATCATTTTGGACCGAAACGCAGTTAAATGATGGGTTATGTCCTGATTGCAATCGAAAAGTGCATCAAACATCAGAAGAAGCTTATTTTTTTAGAATGTCTAAATACCAAGATAAATTAATAGATTATATAAATAAACATCCTGAATTTATTCAACCGGAGGCCAGAAAAAATGAGATGATTAATAATTTTTTACGTCCGGGATTACAAGATCTTTGTGTATCTCGTACTTCTTTTAAGTGGGGCATTCCAGTTAGTTTTGATCAAGACCATGTAATTTATGTTTGGATAGATGCTTTATCAAATTATATTACTAACATTGGATATGATGTTGATTTTCAAAGTGAAGAGTTTAATAAATGGTGGCCAGCAGACTTACATTTAGTTGGCAAAGACATTATTCGTTTTCATACAATTTATTGGCCAATTATTTTAATGGCATTAGATTTACCGTTGCCTAAACAGATTTTTGGCCATCCTTGGCTTTTATTTGGTAATGATAAAATGAGTAAATCAAAAGGTAATATTATTTATGCTGATGATTTGGTAGATAAATATGGTGTTGATGCAATTAGATATTATTTATTACATGAGATACCTTTTTCTTCAGATGGTTCAATAACTGAAGATTTAGTTGTAGAAAGAATTAATTCTGATTTAGCTAATGTCTTAGGTAATTTGGTAAATCGAACAATTTCAATGGTGAAAAAATATTTTAATGGAATTATTCCAGAAATTGGCCCAATTGAGTCTGTAGATTTAATTTTAAAAGAAGATGTAAGAAATCTTAAACAAAAAGTTGATTTAAAAATGGATAATCTTAAAATTGGTGAAGCTTTAGATGAAATATTTAAAGTATTAAGAAAATGTAATAAATATATTGATGATACAATGCCTTGGGTTTTAGCCAAAGATAATAATAGTATTAGTAGGTTAGGAACAGTATTATATAATTTATTAGATGCAATTAGGGTTTGTGCAATTTTATTACAACCTTTTATGCCTTCAACTAGTAAAAAGATTTGCACTTCGTTAAATATCGAAGATAGATCATTTGCTAGTGCCGATAAAGAAAATGATTTAAATTCAGGAATTATTCTAAATGATTTAGAGCCTTTATTTATGAGAATTAGTAAATAAATCAAATTATTTGAACGTAATTTGATTTTTTCTTTAGTTAAAAGCAAAAATATCTTAAAAAGCCTTGACGAAGTAAAAATAAAATGATATATTAAATTACGTCCAAGGCATTTGGGCGATTAGCTCAGTTGGTTAGAGCACCTGCCTTACAAGCAGGGGGTCGTAGGTTCGAGTCCTACATCGCCCACCATTTTTTTTGCCGACATAGCGTAACTGGCAGCGCAACTGACTTGTAATCAGTAGGTTGGGGGTTCGACTCCCTCTGTCGGCACCATTCTTATGGAGGGATAGCGAAGTGGTCAAACGCGGCAGACTGTAAATCTGTTCCTTCGGGTTCCATGGTTCAAATCCATGTCCCTCCACCACTTAAATTGCCTCGTAGCCAAGTGGTAAGGCATCAGACTTTGACTCTGACATTCCGATGGTTCGAATCCATCCGAGGCAGCCATATATTATGTCCTGTTAGCTCAGTAGGTAGAGCATCTGACTTTTAATCAGAGGGTCTGGGATTCGAGTTCCCAACAGGACACCATTTTATTTTGAAAGTAAAAGTTCTTGTAGGAACTTTTTTATTTTAAAATTTAAAGTTATGTTTTGTATTTACTTGTTTTTTTGAAAAAGATTGCTTATAATGGACAAGAAGGGAGATAATACAATGTCTGAAAACGATAAAATTATGAAAAAATTACTTGTTTGTTCATATATAATTATAGGATTAATTATTCTTAATACTATTATATTAATTTGTAAAGGTAATGTAACAAATTCTAATACTAATTCAACCACTACTACTAATGATACTACTAGTTATGATGTTAGTATGATGGAAAGCGTTGATTTGGATACAATGTTAAATGATGTATTTAAACGTGAAGATATTCAGGTTATATATATGGGACGTCCTACATGTAGTCACTGCATCAGCTTCTTACCATCTTTACAACAAGCTCAAGAAGAGTTAGGATACACAACAGTTTATTTAGATATTGAAACAGTAGATTCAAGTAGTGATGAATTTGATGAATTTATTGAAAAACTAGATATGGAATATACTATGGGTGAAGAAACTGGTACTTATGGTTCATTCTATGGATACACTCCAGCTGTATTCTTATATCAAAATGGTAAAATGATTGATGGTATAATTGGAGAATTATCATATGATGAATTGCTTGCTTGGTTAGAAGAAAATAATGTCGGTAATTCAAAATAATTAATTATTTTCATTCACGTTATAGTCCTTTTTCCATAAAATAGAATATAAAAGGTTGATTTTTATAAAAAATGAATATATAATAATATTGCATCAGAAATGATGCAATTGCGCCCATAGCTCAATTGGATAGAGCGTTTGACTACGGATCAAAAGGTTAGGGGTTCGACTCCCTTTGGGCGCACCATTATTACCGAGAAGTAGCACAGTTTGGTAGTGCACTTGGTTTGGGACCAAGGGGTCGCAGGTTCGAATCCTGTCTTCTCGACCATTTAGATTTGTAATTCCCTTAAATAAGGGATTTTTTATTTGTATTAATATTAAAGAATTAATTAATAACGAATTATTATGAATAAAAATGCATATTTCTTCCCAATATGAAAATAAGGAGGATATGTAATGAGTAAATATAAAGTAGATATAACAGGAATTAATACAAGTCAATTAAAAGTGTTGACTCAAGATCAACAAAAGGATTTATTTGAAAAATTAAAAAATGGTGATCAATCAGCAAAAGTTAAAATAGCAGAAGGTAATTTAAAATTAGTATTAAGTATTTTAAAAAGATACGCTAATCAAAAATATAATATGGATGATTTATTTCAAGTTGGTTGTATAGGACTTATGAAAGCTATTGATAATTTTGATACTAATTATGGAGTTATGTTTTCAACTTATGCAGTTCCTTTAATTTTAGGAGAAGTTAAAAGGTATGTTAGAGATAATACATCTATTCGTGTAAGTAGAAGTACCAGAGATTTAGCATATAAGATTATAAAATACAAAGATGAATATGTTACTTTAAATGGAAGCACTCCTAGTAGTGAGCAAATTGCTAAAGCTTTGGATGTTGAAGAATATGAAATATCGAATGCTTTAGATTCCCTAAAGGATCCTATGAGTATTTTTGAACCCATTTATAATGATGGTGGAGATACTATTTATTTATTAGACCAAATTGCTGATAAAAAAGAAAAAAGTCAAGATAAAGATATGTTAATTTCTCTAAGAAAGGCATTAAGCCAAATTAAACAAAGAGAAAAAGAGGTATTATTAAGTCGTTATATTATAGGCAAAACCCAAATGGAAATAGCACAATCTTTAGATATCTCCCAAGCTCAAGTTTCTAGAATCGAAAAAAATGCAATTAGTAATATAAAGCGGTTAATTAAATAAAATATTATTAGGTGGTAAAATGAATTTATCTGATTTACAATCTAAAGAAATCGTAAGTGTAGCAGATGGTAAAAAACTTGGCCATATAGTTGATGTAAATGTAGAAGTAAAAGAAGGAAAAATAAATTATTTTGTAGCTGAACAGCGAAAATTTTTTAAAAGAATATTTGGAAATAGTACTGAAGTAAAATTTACTATTGCTAATATCGAACAAATAGGAGAAGATGTAATATTAATTAAATTATGATATAATGAAACAAGAGTGATTGAATATGAATAAAAAAATCTTATTGATATCTGTAATAGTATTAGCATTAGATCAACTTAGTAAAGCAATAATTGATATAATTATGCAAGTTGGTGATAGCATAACGGTAATAAAAAACTTTTTTTCGATATCTTATATTCAAAATAATGGCGCAGCTTGGGGAATATTCAGTAATAAAATGGCTATTTTAATTATAATTAGTTTAATAATATTAATTATTTTATATAGATATATGTATACCTTTAAAATGAATAAAAGAAATATATTAGCGTTTGGACTTTTAGTAGGAGGAATAGTAGGTAACTTATTAGATCGAATTATTTTTGGCTATGTTAAAGATTTTTTGGATTTTAACATATTAGGATATAATTTTCCGGTATTTAACATCAGTGATATATGTATAGTTAGTGGTATTGGTCTTTTAATTGTAGCAATTATTAAAGGAGAAGAATTAAATGGAAGAAATAGTAGTAAAAAATCCTCAAAAAAGAATTGATAAATACTTAGCTGAGGTTACAGATTTAAGTAGAAGTACGATAGGAAAAATGATAGAGTCTGACTATATTTTAGTTAACAATAAGAAAGTAAAAAATAGTACTTCATTAAAAATTGATGATATTATAACAATTAAAGATAATTTTAAAGAAGACTGTGATATTGTTCCTGTTAAAATGCCTTTAGATATTGTATTTGAAAATGAAAATGTTATTCTTATTAATAAACCAAGTGGCCTTACCGTTCATCCGGGTAGTGGTAATTATAATAACACACTTGTTAATGCTTTATTATATTATACTAAGAATTTAAGCAATATTGGTGGTGATGAACGCCCAGGTATAGTTCATAGAATAGATAAAGATACATCTGGTTTATTACTTGTTGCTAAGAATAATAAAGCTCATCAGATATTAGCTGACGATTTTAAAAATAAACGTATAAAAAGAGAATATATAGCTTTACTTAATGGAGTTTTTCCTCATAATAGTGCTACGATTGATGCCCCAATTGGTCGAGATGAAATAAATCGAAAACAAATGTGTGTAACATCCAAAAATTCTAAAAAGGCCATAACCCATTTGAAAGTATTAAAAAGATATAAAAATCATACCCTAGCTTCTTTACACTTAGATACAGGTAGAACCCATCAAATTAGAGTGCATATGAAATATATTGGTTTTCCAATTTATAATGATCCGGTTTATTCACAAAAAAAGTGTACTGAATTTGGTCAATTTTTACACTCTGCCAAAATCAGTTTTCATGAGCCTATTACAAAGGAATTTTTAGAATTTGAAGTGCCAGTTCCTAAATATTTTCAAGATTATTTAGATCAATTAGAAGAAATATAAAAAGTTAGGTAAATTCCTAACTTTTTATATTTCGATATAATCCTATAGCGACTCCTAAAATAGTGCAATTATTTAATATTATAGGATCCATTGTATCATTTTCTGGTTGTAATCGGATATGATCTTTTTCTTTATAAAATCTTTTTAATGTAACTTCATTTTCTTCAGTCATAGCAACAACAATCTGGTTATTACGTGCAGTTTTCTGCCTTTTTATTATTACAATATCTCCATCCAATATCCCAGCATTAATCATACTTTCGCCACTAACTTTTAATGTAAATACTTCTTCATTTTGGGGAACTAAGGAAGCTGGAAGAGAAAAAAAGTCATTTGGAGTTTCAATTGCTTCAATTGGATTTCCAGCAGTTACTTTTCCCAACATAGGGACCTGAATGATTTGTTCATTTTGTTCTTCAAATTCGTTATCAACTAGTATTTCAATGGTTCTAAATTTGGAATCAGTTTTTCTTATACATCCAGCATCAATTAAATGCTTTAAGTGAACATGAACAGTAGCCGGAGATGAAAGACCTAATCCTGAGCAAATTTCTCTAATAGAAGGTGGGAAACCATGTTCGACAGTGTATTTTTTTATAAACTGTAAAACATCATATTGTTTTTTTGTTAACTCTTTAGGCATATAAATTCCTCCAATATCATATTAACATAACTCAAAAAAAACGTCAAACATTTGTTCAAAAACCATTGACAACAAACAACTGTTCGTGTTATTCTAAAAACATGGAAAGAGGGATGTATATGAAAAGAATAATTAATGATTATAAGGGAGTAGCATTTTTTTATTTGTTGATAATAATATCTCTATTTATGGTAAGTATTCAAAATACTAATAGTAAAGTTAATAATATTAGTAATGTGGGGAAGGTAATTGTTTTATCTAATTAATTTTTTCTAAAAAACGACAAATTTAATAATGATAATTTTATATACTAAGTTCGGTGATCAATATGCGAACTTTTTATATATTTGAAATTAATCCTGAATTTGCTACTCTTTTGAAAGATAGTCCTTACAATTTATTTAAAAGTATGGAAAGTATTTATTATACGAATAAACAAAATATTTATAGTGCTTTTAATATCTATGAACAGTTAGTACATCCATTAGATAAAAAATTATTAAATCAGCAAATTTATGATAGCCATAAAGATAGTGATATTTATACTAAATTTAATAATACTCATATGATTAATAATTTTTATAATGATGAACAGACTAAATTAACTATAAATTCTTCATTTATTTTACTAAAAAGTAATATTAATAGACCAAGTTTTTTTGATGATTTAAAGCAAAATAATAATTTGTTTATATGCGATTTTGAAAATCAAGATTATTTTTGGTTGCAAGCAATTACGCTTGAAACTTGTCATTAAACAAATTATTTAGTAAAATGTTCATATAAGGAGGGAATATAAATGTTAGCAGATATATTATTAGTTGTTATTGGACTAGTAGTTGGTATTATCATTGGTTTTTTAATATCTAAACATTTTACCAAGAAATATTTAAAGGAAAATCCACCAATTAATGAAAAAATGATTGAAGCAATGATGAGTAGTATGGGGAGAAAACCTTCTCAAAAACAAGTTAATCAAGTAATGAAACAAATGAATCGTTATATGTAAAACTAGTATTGATCATAAATTATAGACATATAATTTACATAGGTGATACTAGTGAACAATATAATATTATTTTTTAAAGGTTTTATAGTGGGATTAGGAAAAATAATCCCGGGAGTAAGTGGGAGTCTGCTTGCTTTTTCTTTGGGAATTTATGAAAAGGCAATAGATGCAATTAATAACTTTTTTAGCGATATAAAAGAAAATATTCTGTTTTTGGGAAAAATTGGTTTAGGAGTAGTTTTAGCAATATTATTATGTAGTAAATTAATAATTTTTTTGTTAAATCACTATTATCTATATACCATTATATTTTTTATTGGCCTAATAGGTGGAACCGTACCTTATATTTTAAAAAAAGTAAAAATAAATAAAATTAAAGATATAAGTTATATATTAATATCTGTATTAATAGTAGTTTTAATAGGAATGTTTAAAAATGATAGTAATTTTAATCCTACTAATAATTTATTATCTTATGTATATATTATTTTTATTGGCTTTTTAGATGCAGCAACCATGATAATTCCGGGGATAAGTGGAACCGCTACATATATGATGTTGGGGTGTTATGAATTTGTTTTAAATATTTTTAGTAATCCTTTTGAAAATATTATTTTTAGTATATTATTTGGTAGTGGGTTATTATTAGGAATTTTTTTAGTAAGTAAATTTATTGCATATATGTTAAAAAATCATTATCAAAAAATATATTTGTTAATTATTGGATTTTCATTAAGTTCTATTTTTTATTTATTTTTAGATATATATAAATATATTAGTTATTCTTCTTTGATTTATTGTTCTATACTATTATTAATTGGCTTTTTAATAGGTATTAAGTTAGGAAATGATTAGATAAAGTACAATAATTATTATAAAAAGGGTTTTTCTTTTAGAATGATTTGTAGTATAATATGGAATGTTAAAAGAAAGAGGTAGTTTGTTTATGAGAAAAACAAAAATGATTTGTGGTATAGGACCTGCCACTCAAGATTGGGAGGTTTTTAAAGAGTTAGTAAATAATGGAATGAATGTTGTACGTGTTAACTTTTCTCATGCTACAGATGAAGAAAGAAAAATGGATGAAGAATTAGTTTTACGTGCTAGAAAAGAATTAAATCAACATATAGCTATTTTGTATGATACTAAAGGACCAGATTTAAGAACTTGTGCTTTTGAAAATGATTCAATTGATTTTGTTGCAGGTAATACAATTAGAATTGTAAAAGAATCTGTAATTGGTAATAAAGAACGTATTAGTTTTAATTATCCTCAAGTTATAGATAGTCTAAAGGTCGGAACAACTATTCTTTTAAATGATGGTTTTGTACGTCTTGAAGTTATATCTTTAGAAGAAGATGGCGTAACTTGTAAGATATTAGATGATGCTACATTATCATCTCGTCGTGGTACCAATATACCAGGAATTGATTTAAATATTCCTTTTGTCTCAGAAGATGATGAAAAAGATATAAAATATGCTTGTGATCACGATGGGGATTTTTTAGGAATATCTTTTGTATCTAGTGCTAATGATGTAAAAGCTGCAAGAAATTTATTGAAAAAATATGGTAAACCAGAAATGCCAATTTTGTCAAAAATTGAAACAGCAAAAGCAATTGAAAATATTGATGAAATCATTGATGAAACTGATGGAATAATCGTAGCACGTGGTGATTTAAGTGTTGAAGTTCCATTTATTCAAGTACCAATTTTACAAAAACAAATAATTAAAAAATGTCGTGAAAAAGGTAAAGTTTGTATTGTTGCTACTGAAATGTTGAAAAGTATGGTTAAGAATTCTCGACCAACCAAAGCAGAACTTACTGATATTTCAACAGCAGTATTTGATGGAGCTGATGCAGTGTGGTTAAGTGATGAAACTACAATCGGATCTCATCCTGATTTAGCAAGTAAATATTTAGGACAAATTGCTGAGGTAGCTGAAGAACATTATCATGAATATGCGCGTACCTATGATATAAGTGCCGATGATGAACAAGAATTAGTTGCTAAAAGTGTAGTTGAAGCAGCTAAAGATTTACATATTAAATTAATTGTAGCAGCTACAATGAGTGGCTATACAGCTCAGAAAATAAGTAATTTAAAACCTGATGCAAATATTTTGGCTTTATGTCCAAATGAACATATTGCCAGAAGTTTAGTATTAAACAGCGGAGTAATTCCTGTTGTAACAGGATTATATGAAAATATTGATGAGCTTATTGAATCAGCTAAAACAGAGGCTAATAAAATTATGAACTTTAAAGAAGGAGAAGCTATTATTATTACAGGAAGCTATCCAAGTATTAAAGAAAAAAGTACTAATTTTATGAAAATTGAAGAAATGTAATTTATTTTACTAAAGAGGTAAATATGTATAATATAAAGAATTTCACAGATAATAATGATATTAAAATACTAAATCAATTAGGGCCATTTACAGTAATAGAGTATCTAAGAGATTTAAGTGTAACACCACTGACTGCTCAAACAAGTTATTTTAGCAACTTAATGAATGTTAGAAAAAGACAAGTAATTTGTAATTTAGCTAATTCTTCTGTTACAGTTCAAGCAGGATCTATGCAATGGATGATTGGAAATGTAAATGCTACAACTGGAATTAAAGGAGTAGGAGATTTATTTTCTAAAGCTGTTAGAGGTAAAGTTACTGGAGAATCTGCAATCAAACCAGAATATACTGGTGATGGACAATTGATTTTAGAACCTACTTATAAGCATATTATTTTATTAAACTTAGAAAGCTGGAATGGATCAATAGTCTTAGATGATGGATTATTTTTGGCTTGTGAATCAAGCTTACAACAAAAAGCTGTAATGCGTACAAATTTTTCTTCAGCTTTGGCGGGAAATGAAGGCTTATTTAATTTAGGTATTCAAGGTCATGGAATACTGTGTATTGAGTCTCCTTGTCCTTATGAAGAATTAATAGAAATAGAACTAGAAAATGATGTTTTAAAAATTGATGGAAACATGGCTATTGCTTGGAGTGGTAGTTTGGAATTTACTGTGGAAAGATCAGGTAAGAGCCTAGTTGGCTCAGCTGCCTCTAAAGAGGGGTTAGTAAATGTCTATCGTGGTACAGGAAAGGTGCTTCTTGCACCAGTAAATGAAATGAAGCGTTAGTTATAACGCTTCTTTTTTTAATAAATAAACTAAGATTTTTTTGGTTTCTTTATACATATTATTATAGTCATATTCAGAATGTTTATGATATATTTTTTCATAAATAAAGTCATTAACAATATGAATAAATAAATGAATGCTTTCTTTACTATTATTTTTAAAACAGTTTTTAGCTTTTAAAATTTTAACAATTTTAGATGTTACTTCTATTTCATTTTGGTTAAATATTTGAGCAACATCTTGATCTAGATAACACATACTCATTAATTCTTGATGAGCTTTATAAGAAAGAGTCTGTTTTTGAATAGAGTTTTCTAATATATAAGATACCAATTCTTCTACAGACATTTCATTTTTAGAATACCATTCAAAAACTTCTAACATTGGAAAACAAATATCTTTTAAATAAATTTTAGATCCCTCAATAAAAATTGCTTTTTTATCTGGAAAATATTGATAAATGCACCCTGTAGAAACGCCACTATATTTTGCTATATCCACTGAGTTAACATTGTGATAACCTTTCTCACACATTAATTCAAACCCTTTTTTTATAATCTTTTCTTTCTTTTTAATGCTACTTTTTTTGATTGGTTCACGTACTTCACTCATTGATAACTCCCTTAAAAATAAATTACTTTAGAAAACCTTTTATAATTAGTTTTTCTGCTTCTTTTTCAGATAATCCTAAGCTCATTAATTTAATAAGTTGTTCTCCGGCAATTTTTCCAATTGCGGCTTCATGAATAAGATTTGCATCCGGATTTTTGGCATATATTTGAGGAATTGCTTTTACTTTTCCTTTATCTTTTAAAATAGCATCACATTCTACATGAGCATAACAATTTGCATTACCAATAACATTAGAAACAAATTCTTGGTAAGAATTTTCTGTTGCTACACTTCGTGAAACGACATGAGTGCTAGCATTTGTACCATTTAATTCAACATCAAAGACAGTTGTGGCATTTTGAGAATCACTAGTTAAAATCTTTTCATTAATTATTAATGTAGCATTACCATCTAAAATAGCTTTAGTTTTTCTAGTAGTTTGGTCAACTCCCTTTATTTGAGTTGTATCCATAGTCATATTAGAACCAGGTTGCATATAAATTTCGGTTAAAGGATTTAATATTTTCTTGCCATTTCCTATACCTTCACCATAATGTTTTTCAATATATTTCACTTTGGCATCTTCTTCTAAATAAAATCGATGAATACCATCATGTTCACTATCTTGGTGTTCATCATTATGAACTCCACATCCCGCTAAAATTACTACATTTGAATTTTTACCAATATGAAAATCATTATAAACAACATCTGTTAAACCACTTTCGGTTATTATAACAGGAATATGAACAATACCTATAAGGGTATTTTCTTTAACATAAATATCAATTCCTTTATTATCTTCTTTAGATATGATATCTATATATGGACTAATTTGTCTTTTAATACTTTTTCCGTTTTTTCGAATATTATAAGCATGAGCTTTTCTTATATTTTTGTCACTTATTTTATTTAATAATTTCTGGTCAATATCATTCATTTATTTTATTTCCTTTCTGACAACATTTTTCTTCATTTAAAATTATTTTAAGCATAGAATTTTTATTTCCTATATTTTTAACTTGTCCTTTTTCTAATAAGATAATTTGATCAGCAATACGAAGTATACGTTCTTGATGAGAAATTACTAATGTAATTCCTTGACTTTCTTTTTCTAAATCTTTAAATACTTCAATTAAGTTTTGAAAACTCCATAAATCTATACCAGCTTCTGGCTCATCAAAAATAGCAACTTTAGGATTTCTGGCAATTACTGTAGCTATTTCAATTCGTTTTAATTCTCCACCGGACAAAGAAGCATTTATTTCCCGATCAATATATTCATTTGCACATAAACCTACTTTAGATAAAATATTACAAGCATCTTTTTTGTCAATATTCTTATTAACAGCAATTTTTAGTAAGTCATATACAGTAAGGCCTTTAAAACGTACTGGTTGTTGAAATGCAAAAGCTAATCCTTTTTTTGCCCGTTGATCTACACTTAATGAAGTAATATCCTCACCATTAAATAAAATTTGCCCTTGATCAGGTTTTAAAATGCCCGTAATTATCTTTGCTAAAGTGCTTTTACCAGAACCATTTGGTCCTGTAATTACGTAAAACTTAGTTTCATCTAATACTAAATTAATGTGATTTAAAATTTTTTTATTATCTCTTTCAAAACAAATATCTTTAATTTCTAACATTTATATAATCCTTTCGTAACATGAAAAATATTTCATGTTAATTATACCTTTTCTAGAAAAATGCGTCAACGTAATTTTTTGACATATTTTCATTTTGAGTTGTTTAATTATAACAATTAGCTTATAATAAGGATGTAGTTGTCTTCGTAGCTCAGTAGGATAGAGCGATCGCCTCCTAAGCGATAGGTCGGCAGTTCGATTCTGCCCGGGGACACCAGATTGATAGAAAACTCGAATTTTTATATTCGAGTTTTATTATATTTTAAAATATAATAATGTAGATGGTTCTAATTCTAATTATCAATTACTTGATTTAAGAGTAAGAACAGATGCTTTAGTTTTAACAATGACAAAAATAATTATTTATTTTAGAAAATAAAAGTACAGGTAAACCTCATCAAGGCACTAATAGGAAATTTTTTCAAATTATTTGAAATTTTATGACTATTTTTTTGTATATTTATAATAAAGAATTTTTTGGCTTTCTTTTTTATCTATAAATAATTCTTCATAATTAAAATAGTTTTGAAATAATATTTTTTCTTTATTTAAAAGTTCAGAATGTTGAGGTATTTGAGAACAAATAATTGAACCATTATTATTTAATAAATTCCATAAGTTTTCACAAATAATAGTTAATTTTTTTGTATTGTTACGATTATAGTCTAAAATATTTGTTAAAAATATAATATCATATGTTTCTTTTATATCAATTAATTTATTTCCAATATCAATGTTATTATATTTTATAATTAAATCATTTAAAATTTCTTTTAATTCAACTATTTTTATTTTATATGGAACATCAGGTTTTTCTATATATTCAAAAAGTATATTACTATAAAAGTGTATATTATCTATTTTATTCAAAAAATATTGCCAAAATATTTGACTATCCTGCTCATCTTTAGATATAAATCTTGCATGATTAACTATATATAGTAATTCACTTATTGATAAACCATCAGCATCTATATATTTCCAATTTAATATCCATTTGCGAAGATGAAAATATCTATAAGTAATTGGATTGATATCAAAGCAATCAACTTTTTTGGCACCGTTTGTCAATGCAGAAAATAATATATCTGATGATGACATAACTGTATATACATCTTTATTTGTTAAATCAATTTCTTTAAAAAGTTTTACTAAATTTTCATTTGTTCTTGAATAAATAAAACCAAATATATCACTACATTGTTTATTTAAAATAGAATCAACATATTTTATATCTTTTTCTAAATTATTCATATAATATTTCACCTCAAAAATTAAAGTTATTATATATTATTAAATTAGATTATACAAATGCTATTATAAAATTATACTATATTTTTATTAAAAAATAGGAAAGTAGGTGTTAGGTTAGGAAATTAGAATTTAACAAAGAAATGTTTAGTTGAAGTGACTTATATATTGAAAAAAGGACTATGATTTTTAATTCATAGTCCTTATATAAAATACTTCCATGTTGGATAAATACTATTTTTTCCTCTTCATTAAATAAGCTTGTGGAAGTTCGTTATCTCCCATTCTTAGTGATTTTTCCCATACACTTTGTGGAATTATTTTTTGATATTCTGGATTAAAAGCTATGGAATAACCCTCAGCATCTCCACGAATAATGCCTCTTACTAGATAGTTATCTTCAAAATCAAAAGTATATCTTTCCACTACGGCAAGATAACTAATTGCTCCTTCTTTATTTCCTTTTTTAATTTCACGCATAATTTGATTGCCTAAACGTTTATGAATATATTTAAATGCCTGAGTACAATCAGAAGTTATAAAAGTTTTATAATCTTTTATTCTTAGCATTCTTTGGATATCTATATCATCCCAATTAATATTAATCATTTTTTTTGCATCAGTAGTAATAAGTTTTGTCCCAGCAAATAAATGATTTGGATGACAAATATGAATACAATGATTATCCCATACTGATAACATGTCTTGCATTAATTTTTTTCCATCTTCAGTTAATATAGTTTTTTTATCACTTTCTAAACGAGTAAAATTTGTTAAAGATGTGTAATCTATAGTTATTTCATTATTATGGTCAGTACAAAGTTTATCAAATTTTAATTTTCCGAGATCTGTTAATCTAATTTCATTGTAAATAACTTCATCTTGTAATGTGGTTGTAATGTAGCCTTTTTTAGCTAATTTTTTTAATTCTTTTTGTTGTGTTTTACTGAAAATATTATCAATGGATTCTTCTTTAATACTACCATAGTATTCAATTTTTCTTAACATAAATTCTTCAATATCAAAGTATTGAAAATATTTATTAACACAAGTTCCTGCAATTTGCTCTAATCTTTTTTCTAATGTAGATTTGTTTTCAGAAATATAAGATTCAACAGTTATTCCATCTTTTAAAGAAATTTTCCCATCAGTTATTTTTATATAATTTTTTAAATAATCTAATTTTAAACTATTAAGTTGATAATTTGGATTTCTTTTTAAAAAATCTTGCGTTAATAAAAAAATGTCTAAACTTGAAATATCATCAAATTGTAGCAATGCTCCTGCAACTAATTGTTCGGTATGCAAAATTGTTTTAGCCATATATAAAAATCTCCTTCACTTAATTACTTATTATAGCATAAAAGCACTTAATTTTAGATTAGGTGCTTTTTATATAACTTAATATAAAGTTTTATTTTCTATTAAACACATTTTTAATTAATTTTTTTATTCCTGTTTCTTGTCTACATTCAGTAGGGCAATCTATACCATTAGGTAGTTTTATTTTAAGACGACCTTGTTTCATCCATACAATATCTCTTATAGAAAGTATTTTAAAATCAAGTAATTCAACTTGTGATATCATAAACATATTATTTTTTCTTTCATCTTCTGACATAGAATTAAATCTTTTTGCTAAATCATCACGCTTTTGACAAACACTTTGTCCCAAATCAATCAGTTCTTTTTCTGTTAAGTTTTTAATACTACTAAAGTCAACCATCCAATCTAAAGAGGAAAAAAATTCAATTTCTTCTGGTAAATTAAATTCAAGGAATTCATATCTATTAGTATCATCAATAATAGTTACATCTTTATTAAATGCTTTTGTAAATATCGAAGCGGGAATAAATAAATCATAACAATAGCTATTTAAGTATGCCAAATCATTTTTTTGAACATACGCAGCATTTTGAGTAATTATTTTCATTATTACAATCTCCTTATGAATAGTTAAAACTAATCACCTTTTTTAAAATTTAGGTATATAATATCACAATTGCTAAAAAAATACTATAAATATTGTACTTAGTTAAAAAATTGCTAAATTTATTTTAATATGCTAGTATATCTAATACTTAAACAAAAGGGGGGCATTAATATGGCAAATTTATTAGAAAAGAAAAAATGGGAATTACATGAAAAAAAATATAAATTATTACTGGAATATGGAGCTAAAAAGGGGTTAATAAAAGTTTATGATGAAAAATTAATTGCTGATTTAAGACAAGTTTACTATAAAGGGTTGCCAGTTTCTATTTTAATTTTACATAAATGGCTTAGTAATGGGCATTGTTTTGATAGGGCATTATTGATAAGTTTAGGATTTAATGATGATGATTTTCAAGTCATTACAGCTAATGTTGATAGCTTACGCCTAAATCCTTATTACATTGATGAATATCAAAAAAATAAAATCAGTAATGATTATGCAACTCATCGTTTTGCTCAAAGGATAAAAAAAGATGGAACAACTTGGATTTATGATACATCAATAGGGTTAATATTTGACAAAGAATTATATTCTAAAATAGAAAATCCAAGAATAAAATATGTATTTGATAAACAAACAACACTAGAATGTTTAGATGATTTTCAAAAAGAATCAAACATAGAAGAAGATAAATATGCTTTACCATTAATATTACCTAATCTAGAGCGATATTTAGTACCAATACAACCATTTTATTATGAGTTGCTTAAACAAGAAATTGCTTTATTTAAAAAAACTATACATTATGAAAAAATATGTAAAGAGATCAGTGAGGATTTTACGCGCAAAATGTTTTAATTTACTCAGTAAGATTAATTTTTATAAATAAAAAAATTCCTAATAAATTTTAGAAATTTAATGTTTCTTTTTTAATCTTTTTTTGTAAAATATATAGATAGCAACTACAAAGATAATTACTAATAAAATTACAACAATGTGTGAATAAGTATCAAAGATATTTAAAATAGATGTCCAGTTTTCGCCAACCATCGATCCTATAACTACTAATACTATATTCCATATAGCTGAACCACAAGTTGTATATAATAAAAACTTAGTCATAGGCATTTCACTCATTCCAGCTGGTATAGAAATTAAGCTTCTTACAATTGGAATAAATCTACAAAAGAAAACAGTTTTATTTCCTTTAGTATCGAACCAATGATCGGCGTTGTCAATATCGCTGTTTTTTAGACGAATTATTTTTCCAATTTTACCCGAAAGAATTTTTTTAAGTCTTTCTTTGTTGAAAATTTTTCCAATATAGTATAAAACAATAGCACCAACTACTGATCCTAAAGTTGAGGCTATAACCATCCCTATAACATTTAATTTGGTATAGGTAGTCATAAATCCGCCAAAAAGCAAGATTACTTCAGATGGAATAGGCGGGAAAATATTTTCAATTGCGATTAATAAAAAGACTCCTAAGTATCCAAATTTATTCATTATTGATAAGATTAATTGTTGCATTTATATTCTCCTTTTTAAATATTTGAGGTTAAGTATTTAAACTCACTTTATATTATACATTATTTGTAATTTTAAAGCATCATTTTTTAAGTATTTTAATTTAAATCTTTGTTTAACAAACTAGTTTACTAACATTTAATCTATTGTAAATAGAACGTAAATTAGTTTAAGTAATAATAATATTTAGTAAAAATATGTTACAATATACGAACTATATATAATTTTTAAAGGGAAGGAAATTAATGAGTAAAATTATTATTTATGATTTTGATGGTACTTTAACTCCTTATACATTGCCTCATTTTGAAATTTTACAAAAGTGTGGTTATGCTAAAGGATTAGATGATGAAAAATTTCAAAGAATAGTTACTAATAAAATCAAAAAGGGAATTAGTTCATATAAAGCAAGTTATGATACTTATTTTGAAGTATTAAAAGAAAATAATATTGATTTAAATTATGAAAATATTATTTTGGGATCTAAAAAGATAAAGTATAATAAAGGCGTAAAAAGTTATTTAAAATATTTATCTTCTAAAAATGTTAAAAATTATCTATTAAGTTCAGGAATTTTTGAATACTTAGATAATATATCTTTAAAAGATTATTTTACCAAAATTTATGCTACAACATTGCATTTTAGCTGTGGTAAAGCTATTGGAATAAAAAAATTAATGACTGATGAAGAAAAAGTAAAAGTAGTTGAAGATATTGTTAAGATCAATAGATTAACTAATTGTAAAGATATAATTTATATTGGTGATGGCTTAACTGATTACAAAGCTATGAAATATGTTAAAGAAAATCAAGGAATTTCGATTTTAGTTTATCATGATTTAAAAAAATGTCCCAATAGGAAAATGGAAGAAGTCATTACCAAATCTTTTAAAGCAGATTTTCGTATATATAAACCATTATTTAAATATATAAAAAGCTTACTATAATAACTATTTATTTTCATTTAATTGCTAAACCATTAATTTATGTTTATAATAACTACAAGGATGTGAATAAAATGGTTTATCTTGATTATGCCGCATCAACACCCGTTGATGAGAAAGTATTAAACAGTTTTATAAAAGTAACTAAAAAATACTATGCTAATCCTAATTCGACTCATGATTTAGGATTAGCAGCTTCTAATTTAATAACTGAAAGTAGTAAAAATATTGCAGAAATTTTAGGGTGTACAGCTGATGAGTTAATTTATACAAGTGGAGCAACGGAAGCTAATAACTTAGTAATAAAAGGGATATGTCAAAAATATCAATCTTATGGAAAGCATATAATTTTATCTAATATAGAACATTCATCTTTAATTGCGCCAGCTACTTATATGCAGAAACTTGGTTTTGAAGTAGACTTAATTGAAGTAAATAGTGAAGGCTTAATAGATATAAAAAAATTAGAAAAAATGATACGAGAAGATACTATTTTAGTAAGTATTTGTTCAATTGATAGTGAAGTAGGTATTATTCAACCAATTGAACAAATAGCTTCCCTTTTAAAAAAATATCCAAATTGTTTTTTTCATACTGATGCATCTCAAGCAATTGGCAAAATTAATATTGATTTTACAAATGTTGATTTAATAACTATTGCTCCTCATAAATTTTATGGAATGAATGGAGTGGGGTTGCTTGTAAAAAGAAAACAAGTGAGTTTAATTCCTCTTATTCACGGAGGAAAATCAACAACTATTTATCGTAGCGGAACCCCAGTAGTTGCAAATGTTACATCCTTAGAATTAGCTTTAAAAATAGCATATGATAAATTACAACAACGATCAACTTATGTTTCCAAATTAAATGAGTTATTAAAAAATAGTTTAACTAAATATTCTAAAGTGCATATTAATAGTATTAAAAATTGTGTTCCTTTTACTTTAAATATTAGCATAAAATCGATTGATTCTAACGTATTTGCACAAGCCCTTGCTAAAGAAAACATATATGTATCTACTAAATCAGCATGCAGTTCTAATCAACCATTATCTAAAGTTGTTTTGGCAATTACGCAAGATGAAGATCTTGCAAGATCTTCATTAAGAATTAGTCTTTCTCATTTGACTACTATAGATCAGATAAATACATTTTTACAAGTTTTTGATAAAATATATAAGGAATGTTGTTATGATGGAAAAATATAAAGAAATAGAAAGAAGTATAATCAAAAAATATCGTAAAGAGATATGGGCAAGATTTGTAAAAGCAGTAAAAGATTATCGCTTAATTGAAGAAAATGATAACATAATGGTATGTTTAAGTGGGGGCAAAGACTCTTTTTTACTTGCTAAATGTATTCAAGAACTGGCTAGACACGGTGATGTTCAATTTGAAGCTAGATATGTAGTAATGGATCCAGGATATAATAATGTTAATTTGCAATATATTAAAAAAAATGCTGAAATATTAAGAATACCTATTGAAATATTCAAAAGCGATATATTTGAAGTTTTAAACAAAACCCAAGCAAAAAGTCCTTGCTATTTGTGTGCAAGAATGCGCAGAGGTCATTTATATAATAAAGCCTTAGAACTAGGATGCAATAAAATAGCTTTAGGACATCATTTTGACGATGTTATTGAAACAACACTTTTATCAATGTTTTATGGGGCTGAAGTTAAAACAATGCTTCCAAAATTACATAGTGATAATTTTAAAGGGGTTGATTTAATTCGACCTTTATATTTGGTTAAGGAAATGAATATTATTTCCTGGGTCAACTATAATAAATTAAATTTTATTAATTGTGCTTGCCCACTTATGGAAAATAAAATAGTAGGTGAGGGAATAAATAGTAAAAGACAAGAAATTAAAGATTTAATAAAATTTTTAAAAAAGACTCATAAGGACATTGATAATAATATATTTAAAGCCTTAGATAATATAAATTTAAATTGTGTATTAGGTTATCATAAAGATCAAAAACGTCATACTTTTTTAGATGATTTTTAAAAATAATAAAATAAGATAATATTTTATCCTATTTTATTTGCAAAAAAATTTAATATAGGCTCATCACCTTTTATTATCTCTTTATCAACATATATGGTGTTGTTTTTTTTAATTTTAAATTTCCATTTTACTAAAGTTATTTTACCATTTTGAATTTCTAAACAAGTTATTCCGCTAGGGTAAATACATGATCCATCATTAAAATATAGGCTATTGCCAGTTTTAGGAAATATAGCTCTATGAGTATGTCCAGCAATTAATATTTTATTATTTTTAATACTCCAATTTTCTAATCTTTTTTCTACTTTTTTGGTAACTTTATAATTTTTAGCAGCACTAGTTGGATCTTTAAAACCTAATCGTTCAATATTTTTCCATATATATCTTACTAAAAATTTAGCAAGAAGCCAAAATTGGCTATTTAATAAATCTACTTGATGACCATGAAGCATAAAAATATCATAATTATAATAATTTAAAATTAGTGCTTCATCAACTTCTAAATTATTAAGCAAGTATTCTTCTTTTTCATTAACTTCATCATAAAATTTATAAAAATATTTCTTTAAAATTTTAGATGATTTTTTTCCTTTATCATGATTACCATATACCATGAATAGACGATTTGAATCATGAAATTTTTTTAATAATTTGAAAGCATCTATATTTTCTTGAATAATTTCTTGATAATTTTTTACTTCCCACATCTCATCGCCATCACCAAGTTCTATATAAGTAAAATCATTATCAAAATAGTAATTTAAAGCAGATATAAAAATATTTTTGTTTTTCATAAAGTTATCAAAATTATTTCCGGATCCTCGGTGACAATCACTCATTATAACTATTTTAGAATTATTATCTATTTTTATTTTTTTAGCATTTTTATATATTTTAGTTAAATTCTTTTTCATTATTATTTTACTTTTCTATTTATTTTTTTAATCAATTTATTTAGCTTTAATTTCTTTTCTTGAGTATCATTTGTACTTATTGCATCTGCTAAAAATTCGTTATATAAGTTAACATTGCGACGATTTAAATAATTAATAATGGCATCCGATAACCAATTTCTAGTCCATACTTTACGAGTTTTAGGTTTTTTATATAAAAAGCAAAAAGTATTATCAATAATTTTATAATCTTTAGATTTATATCCTATTTTTTTAAAAGCAGTTAAAAATGCTTCTAACATTTCTTTGTTTTTAAAAGTTAAATTGATGTCCATATCAAGCTCTTTAGGTTTAGAAAACATTCCTAATTTAAAAGCTGTTAGCCACCAGTGTTTAGCACTAACATGTATTATTTTTTGATTATTTTTATATAGACTAAAGCTCATATTTAACATATCTTCTTGATTTATTGGTTTATAAACTACTTTTTTATTAACTTTTTTTTGCCTTGTATAATAAATGCCGATTTCAGCTCCGGTTACGATTCCATATTGTCCTTTCCAAAAAGTAATTAACCAATTTTTATTATCATAAAAAAACTTTATTGGTTCAGTATCAATAATCATGCGAAAAATAGGAGCTGCAACATCATAAAGGTGAGTATAGCCAAAATTTTTTTGCCATGCATTTTTTGTTGAATAAAATAAATCTTTTTGGGCATCGTAGGAAAATCCAGCAATTGATAGTTCTTCATAAGAAAATTTGCCATATTTTTTTACTAAAATATTAAGACTTATTTTAATAAAAATAAAAATGATAGGAATTAATATTAAACAAAATAAAAACATTTAATCACTTCCGTATCTAATTTATAATATGCTGAATTAAACTAAGTCTGTAAGGACGAAAACAATAATAAGTTCTTAATTTTATAAAATTTGTGAAAAAATTTAAGAATATGGTATACTACATATAGAATAAAGAGGTATAAAATGAAACAAGATAATCTGACAAGGTTTAAACAAATATTAAAAATTATAAAACAAAGCGATATAATTCATGGACTTACTCCTGAAAAATTATATGACATGATAGTTAAATTGGGGCCAACCTTTATTAAACTTGGTCAAATTCTATCAACTAGGGTAGATCTATTTCCTGAGGAATATATAAAAAAACTTTCTCAACTTCGAAGTAAAGTAGCACCGATTGATTTTTTAAAAATAGAAGCCATATTAAATAAGTCGTATGGCAATTATCATAATATTTTTAAATACGTAGATTCTAAAGCTTTAGGTTCAGCATCAATTGCTCAAGTACATAAAGCAATCCTAAAAGATGATACTCAAGTAGTAATTAAAATAAAAAAGCCAGATATTGAAAAAATTATGATTCAAGATATTAATCTTTTTCAAAAAGCAATAAAAACTTTAAAATTAAATAAATTTATTAAAGTCATTAACTTAAATGAAGTATTAGAACAAGTAAAATCATCTGTTTTAGAAGAAACAAACTTTTTAAAAGAAGCCAATAATTTAATAAAATTTAGCAAAAACCAACAAGATATTAAATATATTAGCTCTCCCAAAATTTATCCTGATTTATCTAATAATGATTGCATTGTCATGGAATATATTAAAGGAATTAAAATAGATAATATAAAAAAATTATCTAAACAAGGCTATGATTTAAAACAAATAGCATCTTTAGTTGGAGTAAATTATATTAAACAAGCTTTAGAGGATGGCTTTTTTCATGCTGATCCTCATCCAGATAATATATTAATATCTTATGATAAAATAATGTTTATTGATTTGGGCATGATGGGTAAAATTACGCCTAAAAATCAAAAATTACTATCTAAATGTGTTAGAGCAATAGTAAATAATGATTATCATTCTGTAACTGATATTTTAATTGAAATGTCTAAGACTTTAGAAGAATTTGATTACAATGAATTAAAAAATGATATTCAAAATATTTTAGAAGAATTTCAAAATACAGCTTTAGAAGATATTCAAGCTAGTAAATTTTTTAATCAAATGTTTATAATTTTGCAAAACAATCATTTAATGCTTGATAAAGATGTTACACTCTTAGTAAGAGGAATAATTATTATAGAAGGTGTACTTAAAAATTTAGATCCAACTATTAGTTTATATACTATACTAGAAGAAAGTATTCTTTATTCTAATACGACTAAAAAGCAAATTTTTGATAATTTAAAAGACGTTAATAAAAAAATATCTCAATGCGGCAATAGTTTGATTTCTTTACCAAAAGAATTAAATAATTTAATAAAAGATTTAAATAATGGGAAAATAAAATTTAATTTTGAATTAGCTAATTCGAATAAACAAGTTGATAAAATTGAATCTTTAGTTCATGAATTAATTTTAGGCTTTATTGATGGATGCCTAATTATAAGCGCAAGTATAGTTGATGAGGCTTATATTAAATTAGTATTTATTTTATTTATTATAATTGTATCATCTATATTAGTTACTAAGATAATTATTGATCACAACCATCATGGGTATTAAACTTCATGCTTGCTTAAGTATGTAGTTTTTTTATATAATGAAATAGGTGATATAAATGGGTTTGTTTGATAAATTAAAAACTCTTGTTAAGAAAAAAGAAAAACAAGATTCAGAGGAAATAAAAATATATGAAAAGGGTTTAGAAAAAACACGTGATGAATTTGTTTCACAACTAAATGTTTTAGGAATTAAGTATACTAAGGTAAGTGAAGAATATTTCGAAGAATTAGAAGAATTACTAATAATGGCAGATATTGGAGTTAAAACCGTTGTAGAATTTATTGAGAGACTAAAAAAACGTGTTAAAGAAGAAAAAATAATAGATACTAAATATTTAAATGAGGTTATTATTGATGAATTGTTTATTATCTATGTTGAAGGGCAATCATTAACTGATAAGATAAATGAAGCAAAAGATGGCCCAACAGTAATATTATTTGTAGGGGTAAATGGGGTAGGTAAAACTACTACCATTGGAAAATTAGCATATAAGTATAATCAAAAGCATAAAAAAGTTATGTTAATAGCAGGAGATACTTTTAGAGCAGGAGCTGTAGAACAATTACGAGAATGGGCAGATAAAACAAATTCGCTATTTTACGGAAAAGAAAATACGGATCCTGCCGGAGTTGTTTATGATGGCTTAGAAAAAGCATTAGAACAAAAAGTTGATATAGTTTTAATTGATACTGCTGGACGTTTGCAAAATAAAATAAATTTAATGAAAGAATTAGAAAAAATTAATAAAGTAATTGAAAAACATATTCCTAAAGCTCCCCATGAAACTTTACTAGTAATTGATGCAACTACTGGTCAAAATGGAATAAGCCAAGCTAAAAGTTTTAAAGAAATTACTAATGTTAGTGGAATAGTTTTAACTAAATTAGATGGAACGGCTAAAGGGGGAATAGTACTAGCTATTAAAGAAGAGGTAAATATTCCTGTCAAATTTATTGGTTTAGGAGAAAAAGCTGAAGATTTACAAAATTTTGATATTGAAAATTATATTTATGGATTATTTAAAGATTTAATGTAAGGGTGGTTTTTTATGAAAAGTAAAATTATAACTTTAGAGGGAACCGATGGTAGTGGGAAAACTACTCAATTAAATTTATCAATAAATAAATTAAAAGAAAAAGGACTTGATGTAACTTTTCATAGTTTTCCTCAATACGATAGGCCATCTAGTTATTTTATTAAAAATTATTTAAGTGGGGCTTATGGTTTAAATCCAAATGATGTAAGTGCTCAAATATCTACAATTTTTTATGCTTTAGATAGATATGATGCTTTTAAAACTATTTTAAAAGAAGATTATCTAAATAATAAAAACTTTTTATTTGGAAGATTTACTGAATCTAATATTCTTCACCAAGCAACTAAAAAAAATACTCGTAAAGAAATAATCGATGTTGCTAAATGGATATTTGATTTTGAACAAAATTTATTACAAATTCCTAAGAGTGATAAGGTTATATATCTATATTTAGAAAAGAAAGTTGCTTTAGAATTACTAAAAAATAGAGTAGATAATGCAGGAATAAAAAATGATATTCATGAAGTGGATTTAGAATATCAAGATAAAGTGCGAAAATGTGGAATAATCCTTGCTGAATATTTTAATTGGGATGTAATAGAATGTTCAACTAATGGCAAAATAAGAAATAGAGAAGATATTAATGAAGAAATAATTAAAAAGATGTTAACTATTTACAAATAAGGAGTAAATATGACAAAGGGAAGAATTATTGTAATTGAAGGAACTGATTGTTCAGGAAAAGAGACTCAAACCTCACTTTTATTTCAACATTTAAAAAGAAATGGTAAAAAGGTTGAACGTTTTAGATTTCCCATGTATGAGTCTCCTACTGGTCAAATTGTGGGTGGACCCTATTTAGGAAAAAGTTATATTTCTGAAAGTTTTTTTAAAGAAGGCCCAGTTGAAGTTGATCCTAAAGTTGCCGCATTATATTATGCAGCAGATAGAAGATATAATATAAAAATGATTAATGATTATTTAAATGATGGATATGATGTTATTTTAGACCGTTATGTTGAAAGCAATATGGCTCACCAAGGGGCAAAATTATTTGATAAAAATAAACGTCAGGAGCTTTATAATTGGTTAGAGAAACTAGAATATGAACTATTAGAACTACCTAAACCTGATTTAACTATATTTTTATATATGCCGTATCAAGAAGTTGCTAAATTAAAAGCCTTAAGAGCTGATGAATCAATAATGGATTTAAAAAATTTGGAATATATTAAAAATGCTGAATATACTTATCAAGAATTAGCTAAAATATATAATTTTATAACTATAAATTGCATTAAAGATAATAAACTGCGTAAAATTGAAGATATCAACACTGAAATTTGTACTATAGTTGAAAATTATATAAAGAGGTAAAATATGAATAGAATTTATTTGAATGAGTTATTTGATTATTATAAATTATTACTTACACCAAAAGAAGTTAATATATTTATAGATTATTATGAAGAAGATTTAAGTTTACAGGAAATAGCAGATAATTTAAATATAAGTAAATCAGCAGTTGGCAAGACATTAAAAACTGTAGAAAATAAGTTATTAAATTATGAAGAAAAATTACAGTTGAAGAAAAAAAATAGACAAATAAATGAGCTTTTGTATCAAAAAGTAGATAGTAATTTATTAGAAAAAATAAATGAAATAATTTAAAATTTGATTAATGATAAAAGTATGAAATATAAAATAATAAGAATAATAAAATTGAAATAATTATAGAAAGAATGATTAGATGATATTTCGTGAATTAACAGAGCAAGAATTTAAAGATTATGCTTTAACTCACCCTCAAAGAAATTTTTTTGAATCGTTATATATGAAGCAATTACTTCAATTAGAAAAACGAGAAGTGTATTTAGTTGGGGTAGTTGAAGAAAATAAAATATTGGCTGCAACTCTTCTAGCTAGTAGTACACAATTTTTAGGACAAAAAACATATGAAGCTTTAAAAGGCTTCTTAATTGATTATCATAATAAGCCACTTTTAAATTTTTTTGTCAGTGAAGTTAAAAAATTTGTTAAACAAAAAAATGGATTTCGTTTAATTATTGATCCTTATATTCCATATAAAGAGCGTGATACTGATGCTAATATTATCAAAAATGGAATTAACAATGAACAAGTAGATGGATTTTTAAAAGAATTGGGCTTTAGACCTTTGGAGCATTCAGCTCAAGTTAAATGGACTTATGTTTTGGATATAAAGGGTAAAAGTAGTCAAGAATTATTTGCTTTAATGCGTCCAAATACAAGAAATTACATTAATCGTACGCTAAATAAGTATAAGTTAGTAATAGAACAGTTAACTTATGATCAATTAGATATCTTTAAAAAGATTACTGCTGATACTTGTGCTCGTCGAGGATTTCCTGATCGTAGTTTAGAATACTATCAGAATATGTATAAAATATTTAAAGATGATTTGAAAGTGTTAATTTGTAAATTAGATTGTAATTTATATTTAGAAACTCTTACAAAAGAAAAAGAAGAATTAAAAAATAAAATAGATAATTTAAGTGATTCATCTAGTAACAAAAAGAAAAAAGAAGTAATGAAAAAGGATATTGTAAATATTGATAAAAAAATAGAAGAAGTTCAACTTTTAAAAAAAGAACATGGAGATTATATTATTTTATCAGGAGCTATGTTTGTTTTATATGCTGATGAGGTAGTCTATTTATTTAGTGGTTCGTATGATGAATATATGAAATATTGTGGGCAGTATGCTTTGCAGTGGGAAATGATAAAATATGCTGCAGATCATAAATATCGTCGCTATAATTTTTATGGAATAAAAGATGTATTTGACAAAAATGGCAAAGATTATGGTGTTTATGAGTTTAAAAAGGGATTTAATGGTTATGTTGAAGAACTTATTGGAGCCTATGAAATGAAAATAAGCTACATTTATTCATTATATAGTTTAATGAGGAAGATTAAAGATAAACTAAAAAACTAAAGATATTGACAAAAATTGTCAATTATAAATAATAGAAGTTTAAAATCATTAAGAAATATTATATAATTATAAAAGAAAAAGCGATGACGGATCTTTGGCAAGTCTATCAGCTATATTTATAAAAGTGATTCTTCAAAAAAGAATAAGTAGGGTGGAACCGCGTGTATTTATACGTCCCTACATATTCTTTTTTGTTTTTAAATTTAGAAAGAGGTAAAATATGAATGTATTTATTGCAAGTTCAGCAAGTAAAACTATTGATGAAAAATATTTAGTTATGGCACGTGAAACATCTGATTATTTAGCCAAAAAAGGTTTAAATTTAGTTTTTGGAGGAGCTAACTTTTCAATGATGGGAGAATGCTTTAAAACTTTTAGGGAGTATAATCGAAATATTGAGGCTTTTACCGTAAAAATGTATGAAGATGATTTAGCCGAATTAGATGGGGCTAATTGTCATTTAGTTGATGATACTTTGGTAAGATTTAAAGAAATGTATGATATGTCGCAAATAATATTAATTTTACCAGGGGGAATAGGCACTCTTGCTGAACTAGCCTCAGCATTAGAAGAATTTAGAAGTAATATTGAAAAGAAATTAATCATAATATATAACCAAGATGGATATTATTCTAAAATTTTTGAATGGATGAATCAAAATATTAATACCGGTTTTTTAAGTCAAACTTTGAATAATGATTTTAAAGTTGTTGAAAATTTAGAAAGATTACAAATGTATGTTGATGAATTCATGGAGGCTTATGATGAAGATTAAGATGGAAGATTTAGTAAATTATACAAAGCAATATGGTTTTATATTTCAAGGAAGTGAGATATATGGGGGATTATCAAATTCTTGGGATTACGGACCCTTAGGAAAAGAACTAAAAGAAAATGTTAAACGAGCTTGGTGGAAAAAATTTATCCAGGAAAATCCTTATAATTATGGCCTAGATGCAGCAATTTTGATGAATCCAAATGTTTGGGTTGCATCAGGGCATGTTACTTCTTTTGCTGATCCTTTAATTGATTGTAAAACATGTAAGACTCGTCATAGAGCAGATAAATTAATTGAAGAATTTACAAATGGTGCTGAAACTGCAGATGGTTGGGATAATGAAAAATTAGAAAATTATATTAAAGATCATCATATTGTTTGTCCAAAATGTGGTCAAAGTGATTTTACGCCAATTCGAAAATTTAATTTATTATTTGAAACTCATATGGGAGTTACAGAGGATACTAAAAGTAAAGTATATTTAAGAGGAGAGACTGCCCAGGGAATATTTACTAATTTTTTAAATGTTCAAAGAAGTATGAGGGCTAAACTGCCATTTGGAATAGGTCAAATTGGCAAAAGTTTTCGAAATGAAATAACTCCTGGAAATTTTATTTTTCGAACTCGTGAGTTTGAACAAATGGAATTAGAATTTTTTTGTAAACCTAATACAGATTTAGAATGGTTTGGGTATTGGAAAAATTATTGTTTAAATTTTTTGAAAGATTTAGGTATTAAAAAAGAAAACTTAAGATATCGAGATCATGCTAAAGAAGAACTTAGTTTTTATAGTAAAGCTACAACCGATATTGAATATTTATTCCCTATGGGATGGGGAGAATTATGGGGGATTGCTGATCGTACTGATTATGATTTATCTACTCACATGAAGCATTCAAATGCTGATTTAAGATATCTTGATCCAGAAACAAATGAAAAATATATTCCCTATGTTATTGAACCTTCAGTGGGATTAGATAGATTTATTTTAGCTTTAATTACTGATGCTTATACTAAAGAAGAAATAAAAGATAATGAACAAAGAGAAGTACTTAAAATTCATCCATTTTTAGCGCCTAATAAAGCTACTATTTTACCCCTTATAAAAAAAGTTCATAGTTCAAAGGCTATGGAAATATATGCTCAGTTATGTAAAGATTTTAATGTTTCTTATGATGAATCTGGATCAATTGGAAAGCGCTATCGAAGAAGCGATGCTATTGGTACACCTTTTTGTATAACCGTTGATGATGATACTTTAGAATATAACACAGTAACTATTCGAGATCGAGATACTATGCAACAAGAGAAAATAAATATTAGAGATTTAAAGGATTACATTAATAAAAAAATAGAATTTTAATTTTACCGATTAACTTCAAATTTTATAATTTGAGGTTTTTATTTATGTTATGATATAATCTAAAATTAGAGGAGGCATTTATGAAATTAGTAGTAAAAAAACTAAAGAAAAGTTTTGCTACAAAAGAAGTTTTAAAGGATATAAATTTTGAATTTGAAAAGGGGAAAATATATGGTTTATTAGGCAGAAATGGAGCCGGTAAAACTACTTTTTTTAATTGTTTAAATGAAGATTTGGAAATTGATTTTGGAGAATTTTACTTAGAAAATAAAAATGTTAAAAGCTCTATTAGACCGGAAGATATTGGCTATGTGTTATCTACTCCAAATGTTCCTGAATTTTTAACAGGAAGGGAATTTTTAAAGTTTTTTATTGAAATTAATAAAGATAGAATTAAAAAAGATAAAACTATTGATGAATATTTTGATTTTATGCAAATCGAAAAAGAAGATAGAGATAAACTTATGAAAGATTATTCTCATGGTATGAAAAATAAAATGCAAATGCTTGTAAATATTATTGCTTCGCCAAATATATTACTTTTAGATGAGCCTTTAACTTCATTTGATGTGGTAGCTCAAGAGGAAATGAAACAAATGTTTAAAGACATAAAAAAAGATCATATTATTATTTTCTCAACTCATATTATGGAATTGGCCTTAGATTTATGTGATGAAATAGTTGTTTTAAATAAAGGCGTTTTAAAACAAATAACTAAAGGTAATTTGAATTCTCAAAGCTTCAAAGATAAAATTATTGAAGCATTAAAGGAGTAATAATATGTTAGATGCTTTTATTACTTCCTTTAAATTAAAAAATACATATCGAGTTAATAGTATTATCTATTCAATTAAGCAATTACCTTTAATTAAAAGAATATTACCAGAAAGTTTATATAAAAACAAAGTATTAAAAATTATTGGTAATATTATTAGTATAATTATGGAATTATGCAGTATTTTTTTAGGAAAATTTCTCTATATATTTTTTTGCATATTTGCTTTTTTTCCAGTTTATAAATTAAATACTACTTACATATTTCTTCATCTATTTTTGTTTTTAAGTATAGTTGGTGGGATTATGAATACTTATATGTTTAATCCAACTAAAGATAAATATTATGCTATGATAATCATGAATATGGATGCTAAAAAATTTACATTATCAAATTATATATATGCTATGTTAAAAACTTTTATAGGTTTCATGCCATTTACAGTAATATTTGGGTTAATGTCTAATATTCCCCTTTGGATATGTCTTATTATGCCTATTTTTGTTGTAATGATTAAAATGACGTTTAGTGCATATATTTTAATTGATTTTAATAAAACTAAAATAGCAAAAAATGAAAACTTATTAAATAAATTAACGTGGGTAGTTATCACAACATTATTGCTATGTGCTTATGGACTTCCTTATATTAAAATTACTATAAATCCAACTATTTTTATTATTTATTTTATTATTAGTTTAATTACCGGGGCAATAAGTTGTCAAGTAATCAGCTCATTTGGTAAATATAAACAGATATATAAACAATTATTAACTACTGAAAATGTTTATGCTGTAGAAAATGCTAAAAGTAATCAAAAAATAAGAGAAAATGTATCTAAACAAATAAAACTAGATAAAAACTTTACTAGTAATAAACATGGTTTTGCTTATTTTCATGAATTGTTTGTTAAAAGACATAGTCAGATTTTAACTAAAGCGATTAAAAAACAATCTTTGGTAATTATCGCTATATTTATTGTTTTATCGATAGTATGTTTACAAAATAATGAAGTTGCTAAAACTATCAATTCTTTATTACTAGTTTATTTGCCATATTTTGTTTTTGTTATGTATATTCTAAATCGGGGAACAACTCTTACTCAGGCAATGTTTATGAATTGTGATCACAGTATGCTTACTTATCGTATATATAGAACGCCAAAAGTTATTTTAGGCGTATTTAAAGAAAGATTAAAAACTTTAATTTTAATTAATTTAGTTCCTGCAATTTTACTTGGAGGAGGCTTAGCATTTCTTTTATATATAAGTGGAGGAACAACTGAACAATTAAATTATTTAATCTTATTTGTATCTATTATAGCAATGAGTATATTTTTCTCAGTTCATTATTTAGTTATGTATTATTTGCTTCAGCCATATAATGTAAATACTGAAATTAAAAGTAGTACTTATCAAATTGTTCAAGGCTTAACATATTTTGTGTGTTATTTCTTAATCGGAAAAAAACTACCAACATTTCATTTTGGTTTGGTAATGATCATTTTCTGTGTTATATATTCTTTAATTTCTTTGATTTTAGCATACAAATATGCTCCTAAGACTTTTAAAATAAGAGTTTAGATAATAAAACAGTTTGTTAAGCATATTGTTAATTTTAAAGACATTGGAATGTCTTTTTTTTAACTAGCTAAATAATTTTATAATAAACTAACAACAAAATAACGTATAAAAATTTATTGAAAAAAATGTATTTTCATTTATAATATATAAGCAATTGGAAGTGAAGATATGAATGTATTTGTATTAAATGATGGTTGTGTAAGAGAAGATGCTTTAACTCAAAATTTAAAAAATAGACTAAAAGTTGAAAATCATACTATCACAACCGATTATAAAAATGCTGATATACTAGTTTATACAACTTGTGCTGGAACAGGTCGTTGTATTGAGGCATGTGTTGAAATGAGTTATTTTCTACAGTATTGTAAAAAGAAAACATCTCCATTAATCATTACAGGATGTCTTGCAGAATTAATAGGAAAATTAGATTTTGTAAAAAATAGAGATGATATCAAAATTATTGCCAAAAAAGACTTTGTAGTGCCTGTAACAAATTATATTAATGAAGAAAATAAAAAAACGACAAAAAAATTATCTCTAGAACACGCTACGAAAAGACTTTGTAGTCAAGATATTCATATTCAATTTATGCTAGAAGATGGTTGTACAAATAAGTGTAGTTTTTGTAAAACCCATTACTATCCCAAAAAAGTAGAATCAGCAAATTATATAGATTCTTTAAATTATTTAAAAGAAAAAATAAGCAATGGCACTAGAATTATTACATTATCAGGAGAAAACTTAACTCTTTATGGAATTGATCAATATAAAAAACCAATACTTCATAAATTTATTCATGAATTAGCTCAAGAAGAGGATTTAAATTATATTATAGTAAATGAGATAACTGCACAAAATATGTATCCGGAATTATTAGAAGAATTAGTTAGAAATAAAAAAGTAGTTCAAGTATCACTTCAACTAGAAAGTGCCAGTGATAAACTGCTAACAGCTATGAATAGAGGACACAATCTTGAAAAATATGATTATATTGTAAAAAAATTACAAGAACAAGGAAAAATAGTTGATACTATACTAATGACAGGTTTTCCAACAGAAACTGAAGAAGATTTAAATAAAACGATAAATTATATTAAAGAAAGACAAATATATGTAGAAGGAATATCTAGTTATGAAGATTTTTATGCAATACCATCTCATACGTTAGAACAATTATCTGAAAGTGAGAAAAAAAGACACTTAATGATAGTAGGTCAAGCGATTAAAAGTTCCAATTATGAGGTCTTAGAAAGAGCAATGAGCTATCCTTTTACAAATTTATCATATGTAATTGGGCATGATGAAAAAAGAGTATACTTAGCAAACTCGATGACCCATTATAGCATTAAAAAGAATTTATATGAACTTCCCTTAGGAGCAGTAGTAGAAGAGGCTCCAAAAAGGATAGTAAAAAGGCTGGGAAGTAAAATAAATTATCAATATAGATATTAGAAAATTCCTCAACTTGAGGAATTTTTTTATTAACTATTTTTTAATAAATTTTTGTATTTTAAAACTCGAATATAAAAATTCGAGTTTAATATCTATCTGGTGTCCCGAGGGGGATTCGAACCCTCGACCGTACGCTTAGAAGGCGTATGCTCTATCCAGCTGAGCTATCGGGACAACTTCAAATAGATTATAAACCAAAATGATAAATTATTCAACATTTTTTAAAACTAAACTATCAATTTGTTCATTATTTACAATAAAATTAACTTCTGTGATGTCTAAATTATCTTTTAGAGATAATAAAATTGTGTATTTAACTTCTTCTAATATATTTTTTTTATCTAAATCATCAAATAAATATTCATTAAAACTTAAATTAATACTGTTTTCTATTATTTCATAGTCTTGAAGCTCAGCATTTGCTTTTAAATAACTCATAAGATTAGTTTGATAAACAGGAGTACTTTTTAATTCATCAATAATAATTTCAACTTTATTACTTTGATTATTATCAATTTTAGTTATAGGGACATAATAGTATAAATCATTATATTTGCTTACATAATAGATTGTTGTTTGAGTAGTATTTTTAAAACTTTCTAAATCATAAGTTTTGTTTACTCCTATAGAACGATTTAAAACTTGAGGTAATGCTTTTTTAGAATTGGGTAATTCATTTAATATTTGACCATCTACAAATATCATAACATTATTAATATCTTTAATTGAAGTAAGGGAATAAACAATAGATTCTATTAATTTTTCTTCATTTTTACGACTTATATTTAAAAATTCTTTAGAAAAATCTATTTTTAACAATCCATCTTTTAAATCTATACTATTTATTTTAGTATTTTTGGGAATTATTGCTTTAAATCCATTTGGTATATATTGACTTTTATTATTATCAATGGTTAATGTTTGGATTAATTCTTGAGCAAGTTTTAAACTATCAGTATTAGTAGTAGGAACATTAGTCATGGCAACATAATTATTTTCATCTAATAAAAATATATTACTAATGTTTGCATTAGCATTATAATTTTTAGTTATTTCATAAGATGAACTATCTTTTGTAGGAAATAAATATAAGATTCCTATAATTAGTAGAGCACAAGTAGCTATAGTTATTCTTCTAAATGAAGCTTTTTTTAGCATAAGAATCACCTAATTAATTTTATTCTATTAAATAAAAATAATTCAAAAAAAGCCATAATTTGGCTTTTGAATTTTATATTGTAATTTCACCTAATTTTAAAAGTTCTACTACTGCATGAGCGCGTCCTTTTACACCGAGTTTTTGCATAGCATTAGAAATATGATTACGCACAGTTTTTTCGCTTATACCTAAGAAATTTGCAATCTCTTGTGTAGATTTATTAAGAACTAAAAGATCAAATACTTCTTTTTCTCTAGTGGTAAGAATGCTTTTTTTCATGATTAGACCTCACTTCCTTCATATTCTACATCCATTTTATTGTATGATATTCTATTTTAGAAAGTGAAAGCTAAAGCCTAGAGATGATTAACTAGCTTTGAAATTTAACAGTAATAAACATACGGGTGTCAAAATTATTTTGAACAGTTCTAATAATTTTATTGGCAAGTTGTTCATCATGTTCTTTGTTAGAAATAACTACTTGAACTTGATCTTCTTTTATTTTAACAAAACTTTTTAATTTATGCTCATCTAAAATTGCTTGTTCAACAGTCTCTTCTTTGCCTTTATTTTGATTTAATTCTTTTAAAGCTTCGTAAGCATCATTTTTTTCCTCAACACTTGCTTCTTCATTTAAAAGAATTTCTTGATAAGTGGCCATTTCTTGAGTAGTTTGTTCATCCGCATCTACTCTTAAAGCAGTTAATACATCACTTTGTTCAACTTCAATTGTTTGGGTATCATTACTCTTAGAAGTATTAATTGTCTGTAGTGCTTCCTCTGGCATGGTTAAATAATAAATACTTAAAACTAAAATTAAACTAAAAAGAGTTAAAAACCATAAATTTTGCTTATTAATCAATGCTAACACCTCCATGTGTTTCTAATAAATGGTATGTCAAAATAAAAAAAATATTCAATAAAAAAGGAAATAAAAAATAAATTGTTAAGATATAAAAGTGAAGGGAGAAAATAATTATTAGAAAGAATATTATTGTTAAACAAGTAGATTTGCAAGATTGTGGTCCATGTTGTATGTTGTCAATAATAAGGTTCTATGGAGGAAATATTCCATTAGAAAAAATAAAATTAGATACTCTGACTGCAAAAGATGGAACAAGTGCTTTTCATATTATAGAAGCATTTAAAAAATATGGCTTTGATGCAGTAGGAAAAAAAGTACCATTAAAAGATTTAAATGATAATTTATTACCTGTAATTGCTCATGTTCAAATAGATAATGTTTTTAAACATTATGTCGTAATTTATAAAATTAATTATGATAAAGAAAAAATAGGTATTATGGATCCTGCTATTGGTATTAAAGAGATTACTTTTAAAGAGTTTTTAAAAGTATGGAATAATGTTATTATTCAAGTATATCCCCAATCTAAAACTCCACCTTTTATTACTGATCATTCACTTACCTCATTAATAGTAAAGCTTTTAAAAACTGAGAAGGAAAATATTTTAAAATTAATAGCTATAAGTAGTCTTTTTAGTATATTCACCATATTTAATAGTTTTTATTTTAAAGTAATTTTAAATAATACTAATAATAGTTTAACTTGTTTAATATGGTTAATTATTCTTTATCTTATTCTAACTTGCTTAAAAGTTATTTTAGGATATTTTCGTGATTATTATGAAAATATTTTGAATAAGAATATAGATGTTAAATTAATGTTACCTTTTTTAAACCATCTATTTAAGCTCCCTTTAAATATTATTAATAATAGAACTACAGGAGAAATAGTTACCAGAGTAAAAGAAATAAATAGCATAAAAAATATTTTTTCTAAATGTTTTGTAACGTTATTCTTAGATTTATTATTAGTAGTTATAGCATTTTTTATTTTGATTAATATAAGTTATAAATTATTTTTTCTTCTTTTAATGATTTGTATAATTTATATATTAATTGGGATAATTTCAAATTCTACTATTTATAAAAAAGTAACTGAAACGATTGAACTTGAAACTGGATTTAATAATTTAATTATAGATCATATTGATAGTTTTTTAACAATCAAGACTCTTAATCAAAATGATTATATTATGAGAAAAATAGAAAATCAATATTGCTATAGTTTAAAAACAACATTTGATTTTAATATGCTTTTATTAAAATGTACAAATTTTAAAAATTTAGTAAATGATTTAGGATTATCTTTAATTATTTCTTATGGGTGTTATATGATTTATAATAATAATTTAAATTTAGTTAATCTAATTATGTTTAATACTTTATTGATTTATTTTATTAATCCTATAAAAAATTTTATTAATTTGCTTCCTCAAATAAGTTATTTAAAAGCTTCAATGCAAAAAATAAATGAATTTATTTTTTTAGAGGAAGAGAAAAATGTTGGGACTTATACATCGTTTGTAAATGGTAATATAAAATTTGAAAATGTTTGTTATTCTTATAATAAATATCATTATATTTATAAAAATTTTAATTTAAATATAATTCAGGGTAGTAAAATTATGATAAAAGGTGCATCTGGAAGCGGTAAAAGCACAATTTGTAAGCTTCTTTATCGAATATATAATTGTGATAAGGGAAATATAAAAATAGGAAATATTAATATTTTAGATTATAATTTAAATACTTTGCGAAATAATATTACTTATTTAGCTCAAAAAGAAAAGTTATTTAATGATACAATTTATAATAACATTGTTTTAGATAAAAAAGTCACAACCTGTTTTTTTAACTATATAGCTCAAATATGTATGTTAAATCCAATAGTTGATAATAAACCTTTGCGTTTTGAAACTCAAGTAATTCCAGAGTATAATTTTTCTGGAGGAGAAGTGCAAAGAATTTTGCTGGCCAGAGCATTGCTTAAAGATACTCCTATACTGATTTTAGATGAAGCATTAAGTGAAGTAGATCAACAATTGGAAAAGATAATCTTAAAAAATATTATAAGAGAATTTAAAGATAAAACTATAATTTATATTTCTCATCGTAATAACGAAGAACTATTTGACCAAATTATTAGGTTTACTAAAAATGTTTCAGTATTATAAATATAATAAAAGTAGTATTTTGACTATAAATGCTAGAAAACATTCTATAATATTATTATGTATTTTACTATTTATTAGTTTTTTAATAATATTTTGTTGGAAATTTAAATTTAATAAATATTTATCAGCTAAATTATTAGTTAGTTGTGAAAACACATGTAAATATACTTTATATTCTTCATTAGAAAATGCTTCAGTAATAATTAGTAGTAGTTTGTTAAAATTTGAAAAAAATAACTATCCGTATAAAATAAAAGAAGTAACTTTAAAATATGATGAGGCTACATTAATTAATTATTATAGCATTCAAATTGATACGGATATAGATGTACAATATCAAATAAATAATTTAGTTTTAGATGTTGAAATTTTAATAAAAGAAGAACATATAATTAATTTTATTAAAAATAGTATATGGAAGGAGTAATTTAAAATAAAAATATTAGAAAATGATGAACTTATCAAATTAAAAGGAGGAAGTGCTTTAAGTACAGTTGGTATTGGAATAGTTGTAACTGGGGTAATTACATTTTTAATAGGGGTAATAGATGGAATTGTTAGACCTTATTCTTGCCATAATTAAGGAGGATTTATTTGAAATTAAAAAATGATGAATTAATAACAATTAAAGGTGGAAATTCTTCTTTATCGGCTTCCATGATAAATTCTATTTCCAAATTATTAGATACGATAATGGATGTTGGTAGAAGTTTAGGAACAGCTATTAGAAGAATTTATAGTGATGAACTATGTTAAATTTCATTAAAAATAATGTTTATCTAAAAGTATTTATTTTATTATTAAGTTTACCTTTTTTAGCTTTTGTTTTAGATTTTTATTTGAAAGTATTACTAAATTTAGGTAGATTTATAGGATCTTACTTAAGTCAATTTTATTAAAAGAAAGGAATAATTACCTTTCTTTTTCTTGTATAGTTTTTTTAGATAAGCTATAATAATGATAAGAATAGAGGGAAAATATGAAAAGAAAAAACGGCTTTATTGCAATAAGTTTATTGTATTCATTCTTTTTATGTTTTATAGCACTAATGATGGGACTTTTAGCTAACTATTCTCATTCATATCTTATTTTAAGCAAATTAAATGAACCTTTGACATATACTAATAATTCTTTAAAGTCAACATTTTTGTCTGCCTATCCGCCAATAGTTGATGGTACTGTTGATTTTTCCAAATTTGTTCCCAGTGCTAGTGGGAATTCTGGCCAAAGTGGATTATACATTTCAGAAGATGATGATGGAACTTCATATTATTTGCGTGGAGAGATAAGTAACAATTATGTTGATATTGGGACGACTTTTCAAGAAACATTATCTTTATATACTTTAACCGATACTTCTGGCAAGCAATATACTTATAATAATGAATTAGATGCTCGTGCTAAATGTGATGATTTTTTCTCAGATGAAAGCGAGTGCCACATTACTGTTGAAACACAAGTCACCGGCGGACCTCTTCTTTGGCGAATTGTTCGAATTAATGGGGATAATACCATCCGTCTAATTGCTGATTATGGTGTAGGAGTTAGTGCTTTTAATAATTCTAATAATTCCAATTTTAGTGGTAGTAGCATAGAAGATGCTCTAGAAGAATGGTATACCATGACTATTGTACGTCCAGGTTTAGGCAATTTAATTGCTGAGGCATCATATTGTAATAATACTTCAAATTCAATTTCAAGTTACTCTCCATCTTTAGAATGTAGGGGAAATTCTTTAAAATTAAAGGTAGGCTTACTATCAGCCGATGAATTGGTTATGGCAGGTATTGTATCAGAAAATCCATCTAGTAAAATTTCTTTTAACAACTATTTGTATTCATCAACATCATCAGAAGAAAAAGAAAGCTACGCATGGTGGACAATGTCTCCATATACAAGTTCTGCTATTTATGCTGCTTATGCTGCAGGAAATAGTGGAATTATTTCTTATAATACAGATGAAAATTATGTAGTTATTCGTCCAGTAATTAATTTAAAAGCAGAAGTAGAAATAATTGATGGCAATGGAACTTCCGAGCGACCTTATAGAATATATTTATCAAGCTAAATATACTTTAACTTGCACATTAAAATAAGGAGTGTTATAATCTTTTTAGTGATGAAGGGAGGGTGTATTTATGACTAAAGTTAATGTTAAAGATGGAAACATTGATGGGGCTTTAAAAAAATTTAAAGTTCAGGTTGCTAGAAGTGGTGTCCCTTCAGAAATCAAAAAAAGAAAATTTTATAAAAAGCCAGGAATAGTTAAAAGAGAAGAACTAAAAGAAAATATTAAGAATTCTCGTAAAAAAAATAGAAGAAGTAGTAAAAAAAGCTAAGGTGGATAAAAATGTTAGAGCAAATTACTAATGATCTAAAATCAGCTATGAAATCACAAGATAAGTTTAAATTGTCAGTCCTTCGAATGTTAAAAAGTGCTCTCCAAGCTGAAAAAATAAATAAAGCTAGAGATCTTACTGATGAAGAAATTATTGCTGTTGTAAAAAAACAAGTAAAGGTAAGAAATACTTCTAAAGAAGAATATTTATCTTATAAACGTGACGATTTAGCAGATAATTTAACTAAAGAGATTGAAATTTTAAGCAAATATCTTCCTGAGGAATTATCTGAAGAACAAATTGATAAGGTTATTGCGGATGCTTTTGAAGAACTAAAACCTACTAGTATTAAACAAATGGGATTAGTTATGAAAAAAGTAACACCTATTTTAGCCTCAAGAGCAGATATGAGTCTAGTAAGTAAAAAAATTAAAGAAAAGTTAAGTAATTAATGACCTAAATTTAGGTCTTTTTTCATATGCTTTTTTAGGTGATTATATTGAAAATGATCAATAATATACGTTCGTTTTTATATGATAAAGACTATTTTATAAATATTTATGAAAATAAAGTATATGTATTTAATTATTTAGATCTTAATCATTTCTCTGAACAACAAATAAGTTTGAAAATGGATAGTTTCAAATTAAATATTATGGGAAATAATTTAACTATATTGAAGATGGAAAATAAAGAAATATTAGTAACTGGTAATATCGAAGGGTTAAAAATAATTAGATGAATGAATATTTAAAAAAATTAAAAGAACATAAAGTTCAAATAATTGTAAAGGGACCTTTTTTAAATTTATTTATAACTAATGTTTATCGTTTTCATATAAATATTTCCCATATAGAGTATATTGATAAAGAAACTTTAAGTTGCATCATAAGCAAAAATAATTTAAAAGTTTTAAAAAGAGAGTTTAAAGATTATAAAATAATTATCAAAAAAGAAGAAGGCATATATAGATTAAAACCTTTTTTAATAAAAAATAAAATATTTTTTACTACTATTTTATTTGGATTAGTTATATTTGTTTTTTTAAAAAATGTAATTATTAAAGTTGAAGTTATTCATTCTGATAAGCAAATTAGAGAGTTTGTTACAGATGAATTAGAGCAAAGAGGAATAAAAAGATTAACACTTAAAAAAAGTTATAAAGAATTACAAAAAATAAAGCAAGAAATATTAGAAAAATACCCCAATAAATTAGAATGGATTGAAATTGAAAATATTGGAATGACTTATAAAATTAGAATTGAGCAAAGAATAATAACTGATATACCTAAATCAGACGATTATTGTCATATAATAGCATCTAAAAGTACAATTTTAACTAAAGTAAACAGTACTGCTGGTATGAATTTAAAGATGCCAGGAGATTATGTTGAAAAAGGAGACATTATAATTAGTGGAGATATTACTTATAACGAAGAGTTAAAAAATAGTCTTTGTGCTCAAGGAGAAGCCTATGGCGAGGTTTGGTACAAGGCTAGTGTGAAAGTGCCGTTAAATTATCAAGAAAAGATAAAAACAGGAAAAAGTAGAATTAATTTTATGTATGAAACTGAAAAAGATAAACATACTATCTTAAAATCTCGTTTTGATAATAAAGTAGTGGAAAATAAAAAATTATTTAGTCTATTGGGGGTGACTATTTATTATCAAAAAGAATATGAAGTTAAAGTTGAGAACAAAAAATACACAAAAGAAGAAGCTCTTGATCGCGCTTTAGAACTAGCAGCTGAGAAGATAAATTTAAAATTAGATGAAAAAGAACACATAATTGCACAAAAAGTTTTGAATAATAAACTAAAAGATAGTACAATGTATGTAGACGTGTTTACATCTGTAGAAGAAAATATTGGTGTTGTAGAACACTATACTCCTCAAAATAACACTGAAGAATCGGGGAATTAATTATGATTAAAAATACTCTAAATGAAACATTAATAAATATTTGGCCAATGTTAACTATCTTTTTGGTAATAATTATTTCAGCAAGAGTTTTTTATCTGATATTAAATAAAGAAAAATTTGTTTTTTATAAGGAATTTTTAGCGCTTGTTTTTATTGTTTATGTATTAATGCTATTTGAACTAGTAACTAATAGAGATTTAGGTGGAAGTGGAATTAATTTAGTTCCATTTAGAGAAATTTTAAGATATAAATTTACATCAGAATTATTTAAATATAATGTTATAGGTAATTTAGTAATGTTTTTGCCTTTTGGCTATTTTATGTCTAATTATGTCAAAGCAAAAAAAATCTCTCATATCTTTATATTATCAGCTATAGCTTCACTTACAATAGAGTTTGTTCAATTGCAAATTGGAAGAGCTTTTGATATTGACGATGTAATATTAAATATAATCGGAGGAATATGTGGATTTTTAATATATATTAGCTTAAATGCCATTAAAGGGCATTTACCTAGTATTTTTCAAAAAGACATTGTTTATAACATAATTTGTGTAATAATTATTATTGCTGTAGGTTATTTGATGATAACCAATGATGGCTTTGGGTGGTTATGATGAAGCATTTTTCGATAACAGATAATTATGGGTATGAACAAAATTATAAATATTTAAATAAAGTTTTAAATTATGCTTTAAGTTATTTAAAAGCAACTGATGTAATATTTGATATTATTTTTGTTGATGAAAAAACTATTAGACAAATTAATAAAGAATATCGTAAAATAGATAAAATTACTGATGTAATATCATTTGCATTTGAAGATAATGGTAAAATAGTGTATAATAATGTTCGACTAATTGGTGAGATATATGTATGTATACCTAAAATGAAAGCTCAAGCCATTGAATACGGACATTCCCAAAAAAGAGAATTATCTTTTTTATGTGTTCATGGATTGTTGCATCTATTAGGTTATGATCATATGACAAAAGAAGAGGAAAAGACAATGTTTGAGTTGCAGGAGTTGATATTAGATGGCGCAAATATCCAGAGATGATTTAAAAAAAAGAGGATTTAAAAGATTTTTAAATAGTTTTAAATTTTCAATCCAAGGACTACAATATGCTTACAAAAATGAACAAAGTATGTTAATTCATTTTATTTGCACAATTATAAGTATTGCCATTGGTTTTTTACTAAAAATTAGTTTAACTGAATGGGCTATAATATGTATGGCATTTGGAGTAACCTTAGCTGCTGAACTTATTAATACGGCAATAGAGGCAACTGTTGATTTAGTTACTTTAGAAATTCATCCTTTAGCTAAAATAGCAAAAGATTGTGGGTCTGCAGCTACTTTTGTTTTCTCCACTATCACTTTTGTGATTTGTATAATTATATTTGGCCCTAAAATTCTTGCTTTATTACACTTAATATAAAAATTAAAGATGCATAATTTATTTGTGCATTTTTATTTGTCAAAATTTATATCATTTTGACTTTAATTATGATAAAATCTAATAGGAATGGAGTGGCTAAATATGAAAAGTGGATACGTAAGTTTAATAGGTCGTCCTAATGTTGGTAAATCAACTTTATTAAACACATTAGTAAATGCTAAAGTTGCAATTACATCTAATAAGGCTCAAACAACTAGAAATATTATCCAAGGCGTATATAATGATAAAGATACCCAAATTGTATTTGTAGATACTCCTGGTATACATAAGCCGATAAATAAATTAGGTAAAGCATTAAATAAACAGGCAATTTCTTTATCTAAAGATGTAGATGTTATTTTATTTGTAGTTGATGCAAGCGATTATTTAGGTGCGGGGGATCGTTATGTAATGAGTGTTCTAAAATCAAGTGATATACCTGTTATTTTAGTTTTAAATAAAATTGATCGAATTACTGATGAGCAAATAATGTATAAAATTAATGAATATAAAGATGAATATCCATTTGCTGAAATCGTCCCTATATCAGCATTAAAAGCAGATAATACTACAAGATTGCTTAGTGTAATTAGAAAGTATTTGACAGATAATATTAAATATTATGAAGATGATTATTTAACTAGTAATTCTACTAGCTTTATGGCAAGTGAAATAGTTAGAGAAAAAATCCTTAATTTAACCGAAGAAGAAGTTCCTCATAGTGTAACTTGTCTAACTGTAGATTATAAAGATAAAACTAACTTAGTAAGTATTGCAGTAGATATAATTGTCGATAGAGATTCTTTAAAAAAGATTATTATCGGACATAAAGGAGAAATGCTTAAAAAAATTGGTACAATGGCTAGAAAAGAAATAGAAATGTTAGTGGGAAAACAAGTATACTTAGAATTATTTGTAAAAGTTATTGATAATTGGCGAGATAAGGAAAGGTACATAAAAGAACTTGGTTTTAAAAATATTGAATAAAACTATAAAATTTTTCTCAATATATAGTTGAGGAGGAAATTTTATGAATAAAGAGCAAGCTTGGGAGATGTTTAAAAAAACTGGCAAAATAGAATATTATTTGGAATATAAAAAAAGGAAGTAATTAAATGAAAGATGTTGTAGTAAATGGAGTATATCGCCATTTTAAAGGAAATATTATAAAAGTAATATCTTTGGCAACAAATACTGAAAATTTAGAACCTATGGTAGTTTATAAGCATATTAATGATGATAATATATGGGTAAGGCCTAAGAATATGTTTTTATCTAAAGTAGACAAAAATAAATATCCTAATACAGAACAAGAATATCGTTTTGAACTAGTTAAATGATTAAACAAATAGAAGGCTTTATTGTAAATGAAATCCCTTATAAAGAAAGTAGTAAGATTATCAATGTTTTTACAAAAGAACATGGTATTATAGGAATTACTTGCAAGGGCGCTAAATCATTAAAAAGTTCATTAAGAGCTGTAACTACGAAATATACATATGGTATATTTAATATTTATTTTAAAGAAAATAAATTATCAACATTAAATAGTGTAGATATTATAGATAATTTATCTAATATAAAACAAGATTTAACATTAATAAGTTATGTGACATATATTACTGAATTAGTTACTCAAGTTGTAAAACAAGGAGAAAGTCAAGAAGTTTATGATATTTTTATTAATACTATTTTAAAATTAAATCAAGGCTTAGATCCTTTAATTTTAACTAATATCTTAGAAATTAAAATGCTAGATTATTTAGGGGTATCTCTTAATTTCAATTCTTGTAATATATGTGGCAATAAAACTAATATAGTAACAATTGATGGCGATGTGGGTGGCTATGTTTGCAAAGATTGTTTAACTAATGAAATAATTGTATCGCCCAATACAATTAAAATGTTACGAATGTATTATTATGTAGACATTAAAAGTATAACTAAGTTAAAAATAAGTTTAAATACCAAAAATGAAATCAATGAATTTTTAAGTAAATATTATGATAGATATACGGGACTTTATTTAAAAAGTAAGAATTTTTTAGATAAAATATTAAAAATGCAATAATTTATATTATTGTTTTTTTATTAGATTAAGTATTGCCAAAACATTGAATTGATGTTAGTATACCGTTTTATGAAGGGGGAGAATTATGAATCAGGAAATTATAAATACTAGCATTAATACAAAATTATTATTATCATTATTAAATTTAAATAAGCATCAATTGAAAGAATTCATAAGCTTTATTAGTGTTTTTAAAAATTTAAAATTAGAGTGGGAAAATAAATTTTCAAACAGTTCTGATACTCAGAATGATAAATTTATAAAAATAGTGGAAACTCTTGCTAAGCATCAACATAAAGTTGTTCTTTCATCTGAAAAAAGAATGATAAAAAAATCTAATTGTTTTATAGGTAAATATTATGAAATACTAAAAAATTTAATTAGTAACAGCTCTTTAAAGGATTTTGATGAGTATTTTTGTGGGGAAGATTATAACAACAGAAAAACAAAAATTATTAAGACTATTTCTTACATATTAAATAATTTTGATAATAAAGATATTATGATAGAAAATGTTAATAGATTAAATAGTATTGGCATTAAACAGTTTAACTTTGATGTAGAATTAGAACTGGATAAAGAATATAAATTTACTAAATTAAATGATATTTATCCTAATAGTGGAGTAATTACTGATGGAAATAAACTTTTTAAATATAGTAGTGAGCAATATGTTTATCCTTTTGATTTAACTGATGCTAATTTTACTATTGAATATTATAATATTTCTACTTTAGAAGCTAAAATAGAAGCCAAAGCAAAAAGTCTTATTTTTCCTAGCAGGTTATTACCAGAAACAAAGGAAGAATTTATGGAAGATATATATCAAGTTGTATTACCTTATAATTTCTATGAACAAATGCAAGATGAAATTAATAAATTAATATGTTATAAAGATGTTTTAGAAGAGTATAAAAATAAATTAAAATCCATAAAAATAGCTTTAGGAACCTATGAAGATTCTTTAAGTAGTGTTCAGCTATCTGATTATCAAAAAAATATAATTAAGATAACAAAGATGTTAAAAAAAGATTATGAAAAATGTTATTCAGAAGCTATTGCTAAAACTAATTTATCTAATAAAGAAATAGATTTACTTTTAAAAAAATAATACCAATAAAAAGGTATTATTTTTTTGTAATTGTTTTTAAATTTTGATAAATTGCATAATTAATATATACAAATCTAATTACAGCTAAATAGCCTAATAAATAAATAAGAATTTTAAATATATAAAGATATATAAAAAACAAATCTACATAATTACTTAAAAAAGCAAGAGCTATAAGAAAAGTAAATATAATAATTAAAATAAATGATAGGCATAAGATCATACCAATAGCTGTATAAACAATTATTATAATCCATAAAATATAAAAAGCTTTAAATAGTAAACGAGGTATTTTATCATTTTTAATATTTTCTTTTATTTGAATATAATTGTTTGAATAAGATAATCTTTTTAATAATATCTTATTTTTAACTAGAAAAAATATCCAAATTAAGAATAATATACAAAATGTTATGTTTATTATAAATTTAAAGATATTTAAAAGCATTATAATTCTCCTATTATTATTTAATTTAATTTTATCATAATTTACCAAGCACTCTAAAACCTAAATGATTTTTTTACATTAGCTTTACATGTTATGCAAAAAAATTTTTATTTTTATTTTTAAATATTTACAAAAATATTTGTTTGGGGTATATTATTACTAAGCAGTGGTACATTGTGGTAGATAGTGGGGGATGCAAATGTTCATGGGCGAATATCATCATAATATTGATGAAAAAGGACGTTTAATCATGCCGGCTAAATTTAGAACAAATTTATCTGATAAGTTTGTTATTACTCGAGGCTTAGAAAAGTGTTTATATGTTTATACATATAGTGATTGGCAAAAATTAGTCGAAAAGATTAGTACGCTTCCTTTTACCAAAAAAGATGCCCGAATATTTATCCGCTCATTTTTTTCATCAGCTGCTGAAGTTGAAGTTGATCGTCAAGGTCGCATTAATATTACATCTAATTTAATTAATCATGCTTCTTTGATTAAAGAATGTGTAATAATTGGAGCTAATGATCGTATTGAAATATGGTCTGAGGATAACTGGAATCAATTTTTAGATACTAATGCTGATACTCTTGAGGATATAGCAGAGAATCTATTTACGGATGTGAATTTTTAAATGAAGCATTATAGTGTTTTATTAAATGAGACATTAGAAAATTTAAATATTAAAGAAGATGGACTGTATGTTGATGCCACAATGGGATATGCTGGCCATAGTAAAGAGATTTTAAAAATTATAAAAAGGGGCTTCTTATTCGCCTTTGATCAAGATAAAGAAGCAATTGACTATTCAGATGGGGTTTTGAAACAAATTGGAGATAATTACAAAATTTTTCATACAAATTTTGCTAATTTAAAAAAGACTTTAGCAAAGGAAAATATTTTTCAAGTTGATGGAATTTTATTTGATTTAGGCTTTTCATCTCCTCAGATTGATGATAGTGCTCGAGGCTTTAGTTTTATGAATGACGCAAAATTAGATATGCGAATGAATCAAGAACAAAAACTAAATGCTTATGAAGTAATAAATTGCTATTCTCAAGATGCTTTAGTAAAAATATTTTTTGAGTATGGAGAAGAAAAATTATCTAAAGTAATAGCCAAAAAAATAGTTGAATATAGAAAGAATAAAAAAGTAAATACCACCTTAGAGTTAGTAGAAATAATAAAAAGTGCTGTAGGTAGTAATTACTTTTTTAAAACTCATCCAGAACGTAAAATATTTCAAGCTATTAGAATTGAAGTTAATTCTGAATTAGAAGTTTTAAAAAAAGTTTTACCAGAAGCAATATCTATACTAAAACCTGGTGGAAGAATTTGTGTAATAACATTTCATTCACTTGAGGATAGAATAGTAAAAAGAATTTTAAAAAATGCAAGTGAAGTTGATGATATTGTAAAGGGGTTGCCACAAATTCCACAAGAATATAAACCATTAATTAAATTAGTAAATAAAAAACCGATTTTGCCAAGTGCTGAGGAATTAAGACAAAATTCTCGCAGTCGTAGTGCTAAACTTCGGGTTGGAGAAAGGATGAAATAATGAGCAAAAAGGGTGCTAAATTAAAATTATTAAAGGGTGAAAAAATAATATATTTTGTTTTTGCAATGCTTTTGGTTGCTACGCCTTTAGTTAGTGTTTTTACAAAAGCAATGGTATCACAAACATCTATTGAATTAGAACAATTAAAAAGTCAAATTGCTACTCAAGAGGGAATAAATGAAAGTTTAAATATGAAAATAAATGAGCTTGCTTCTTTAGATAAATTACAAGAAGTTGCAGAAGAACATGGTTTGTCTTATAATAATGATAACATCAAAGTTATAACTGAAGAATAAAGGAGAAACAGTACTTATGAAGAAGAAGAGAAATCCAACAATCAAAATAAATATGATTTTTATAGTTGGGATTTCTCTTTTATTTTGTTTAATTATAATACGTATTATATATATATCAATGGCTAAAGAAGTTGATGGGGTAAATTTATCTACTTTTGCTGCTAATCGTAATACAGAAAAAAAGACTTTATATGCTAATCGAGGCACGATTTATGATGTGACAGGAGAAATTCTTGCTCAAAATGTTAACTCTTATACCGTAATAGCTTACTTATCTTCTTCTAGAACAACAGATGATAAAAATCCTCAGCATGTAGTTGATAAACAAGCAACAGCTCAAGCGCTAGCTCCTTTAATTAATATGAGTGAAGAGCAAATTTTGAATCTACTTAATAAAGACGCTTATCAAGTTGAGTTAGGACCAGGAGGAAGAGGAATTACAGAGTTGGTTAAAAGTCAAATTGAAGAGTTGAATTTGCCTGGTATTGATTTTATTTCTTCTACTAAACGTTACTATAAAATGGGCGATTTTGCCTCATATACAATTGGTTATGCCAAAAAGGATGAAGATGGTGAAATAAATGGAGAAATGGGAATTGAAGAGTATTTTAATGATATTTTAAAAGGTAAAGACGGATATACTGAATATCAAAAGGATTTAAATGGATATCAAATGCCTAACACTCCATCTTTGACTAAAGATCCAACATCTGGAAAAGACATTTATTTAACAATAGATAATAATATTCAAATATTATTGGAAAATTCTTTAGATGCTATTGATAATGAATATGAATCAGAATGGATAACAATGACGGTGGCTGATGCCAAAACAGGGGCAATAGTTGCCACCGCCTCAAACCCTAGTTTTAATTTAAATACTTTAGAAGGTATTGAAAATTATTTATCGCCTTTAGTTTCTTATTCTTATGAGCCAGGATCTACTATGAAAATATTTTCTTTTATGGCAGCAATGGAATATGGTTTATATAATGGTAGTGAAACGTATATGTCTGGTACTATTAATATAGGTGATGATAAAGTAGTTGATTTTAACAAAGGTGTTGGCTGGGGTCAAATAACTTATGATCAAGGTTTTACTTATTCTTCAAATACAGCAGCTACTATGCTTGCTCAAAAAATGGGCAGAGCTAAACTAAAAGATTTTTATGAAAAATTGGGCTTTGGTAGCCCAACTGGTATAACCCTACCTGGTGAAGAAAGTGGCAAATTAGCGTTTAAATATGATATTGAAGTTGCTAATGCCGCATTTGGCCAAGGTATACTTGTAACTCCAATTCAAATGATTCAAGCCTTAACTACTTTAACTAATGATGGTGTAATGTTAAAGCCTTATATAGTTGACAAAATAGTCGATTCGGATACTAATGAAGTCGTAGAGCAATATAAACGAACTGAAGTAGCCACTATCGCTTCATCAGCAACAGTAGAAAAATTAAAAAGCATGATGTATGATGTAGTATATTCAGGCTTTACTGATGCTAAATTTTATCAGCCAAATAATGTCACTTTAATCGGAAAAACAGGAACAGCCCAAATTGCTTCTCCTACAGGAGGATATTTAACAGGAGAATATGATTATATTAGAAGCTTTGCTGGAATATTTCCTCAAGAGGATCCTCAATACATTATTTATATTGCAGCAAAACAACTTCAAGGGCCTATCTCACGCTTAGCCAAAGTTGTTACTAATGTAGTTGAAGAAGTAGCTAAGTATAAAAATATTACAGAAACAGAAAATGCAATAGATGAAAGTAAAATAATAACACTAGATAATTATATTAGTACTGATGTTCAAACAACTAAGGATAATTTACAAGCTAAAGGTTTAACTCCAATAATAATTGGAAATGGTTCTAAAATTATAAATCAATATCCAATAAAAGGAAATACAATTGTTGCTGGTAGTAAAGTTATGCTTTTAACTAATGATTCAAACTACGTAATGCCAGATGTTAGTGGTTGGTCTAGAAGTGACATAGTCACATTTTGCAAATTAATTCATTTAAATTATCAGATTAATGGTAGTGGAAAAGTTCAGTCAACTTCAATAGCTACAGGATCCTTGATTGATCAAAATTCTACTTTAATAATAAATTTAGAGTAAAAAAAATTATATATACTTTTTAAATGAAAGGTTTAAGTTATTATGGAAAGTGAAACAATAAAATTAAATGAAGAAGAATTAAAAATAATTACTAAGTTAGATGAAGATATAAAAGAAGAAGCCTTAAAACTGGAAGACACTATTGATTTATCAAAAATTTTAGAACAAACTCAAGATTTATCTAACGAAATAATTAATAACAATGGAGGAATTAATAATGAATCGAGCAACTGAGATGGATAATTTTTTAAAATATTATGCAACGATTTACGATCAAAATCCCAAATTAGAGATTACTAGTGATACCTTTTATAGTGCTTTCATGAATTATGATATTGCAGATGAAATTGGAGGTAATATTAAATATTTGTTTAATCAATGGATCGATAGATTTAAAAATAGTAATTATTTAAATGTATTTTACACTACAGCTCAAAAACGTTTTTTGCAATTTCAAAGCTATAAAAAAGATTCATTAAAAACATACAAATTATATTTATCCTTTCCAAAAGATAAAATTTTTGAAGCAGTTAATATAATTTATGACTTTATAGATTGTAATAAAATGATAACCGCTTCCAAGGTTGCTGATCTAATTCGCTCTGATGCTGTAGTTTTAAGAATGGCAAATAAAAATGATACTGAAAAATTAATTAGCTTTATTAATTCTAATCAATTTTTAAATGAAAATTCTTTATCTACAAACCCTTTTATAATGAGAACTGGTATAATTGGTTATGCATATGATGACATGCTTAGTTTTAATAATGTATTATGTAATATTTTAAGTTATTATTTTAATACAATGAGAAGTAAAAAGATGTTAAATAGTGTATCACTTGAAAGTTTTATACAATATGTTAGGTCTTTTTATCAAAAAATAAATTATGATAACGCCTTGCTCAATGACTTTATATCTCAACAAAATATAGATTATAGTAGATTTAATAATTATGCTGATGTTATTAAAAATTATAAAGAAGTTATATATTTAATTTATAAAAGTATTTTAAGAGATATACCATTAGATGAATATTACCAATTAGTTGAAAGTTATAAAAATAATACATTTAATGCTCAACCACAATATATTTCTAATATACAACAAGAAATATTAGATGAATATATTACTTATACTGTAAAAAAATATGGTTTAACTGGCACAATAAAACATATTGAATATTATTTAGAAGGTCATTTAAACAGTATCACTAGAGATAATAATTTTAGGTATAAATTTAACAAATATTTATCTCCTTTAGTAGTATCTAAAATTATTGATGGAAATATAATAAAATATATTAACGATAAAATTTCTCTAAATTTTCAATCTAACAATTTAAAATATAATTTATTTATCAAAATCTGTACTGCTACTTTTTATAAATATGGATATACTCATTTATATAATGCTCTACGACATGCATTAGAGGGCAACTATCGAGGTTTTACTAATAACGGAGATGAATTACTACGAGAAAAAATGAAAAGTACAATAAAACCAATTGAAATACCATATTTTATAAATAAGTATATGAATATTAATCATAATGAAGCCATAAATATTGATTCATTCTGTTATTTAATATCTAATAATCAGCCAATAGCATCACGTCATAACAGGTGATGTTTTTATTTTTCAGCATTTTAATAGTCAAATAAATGAAACTTGACAACTTATTGTATTTGATGTAAAATATCTCTCGCTATGAAAGAGGGAATGATTTTGAATCAAGATTTAATAAATGAATTAAACAATAGTATTCATCAATTTGTCTTAGATCATATATATGGTGTTATTACACCTTTTGCATATAAAAATATTTCTAAAAGTAAATTAATGGTTTGGCTTAATAACTTTAAAGCTCTTTGTGATGTTTATAAACTTGATAGTAATGTAAGCGAAAAACTAATTCATGATATGTATGCTGTGCTTAAAATTTATCAAATTAAAATGGCATGTTGCGATATTTATAATAATGTTGATTTTTACAAATTTGTTAGTACCGCTAAATACGAAATAGCTGACAATTGGAAATATCAAGTTAATGAACTGTTAAGCCAGGAAAAGACAAGGTGTAAAAGACTATGTCAAAACGTGTAATAAAGCATTTAAAAGATAATATGGATAATTTTGCAGTTAAGTGCATTAATAAGCAAATAAATTTTGGTAATGAAAATGATCAGAATATAATTGATTTTAAGAAATCTATAACTTTAATTTGTGATACTTTTAATATTGAAAATGATTTAAAAGATCAATTAGAATTTAAAATTAATTTTTTTATCCAAGCAATGAACAACTTAGCAAAATTTTTGTCTGATGATGATTTAATTGTTAGTGTTTTATCTGCAATTAAAGAGTGGGAAGATTATATTGATAGATACTATGATAAAGAACATATAGAAATCAGAGCTAAGCTAAGACAGTTGTCTAAATCAAGGGTCTCATTTTAAATAAATGAGATTTTTTTATAAAAAGAAATTAAATGCATATAATTAATTATAAATTTTATAACTATAATTAAAAATGGATTATGAGTTTATTTGACAAAAGAATTAATCTTTGATAAAATTAACACGTTTGAGGAGGCTTTCTTCAAAAAACCGCACTAAAAAGGTTTAAAAAACTAATTATTAGTTACCTTACGGGCGCGTCTTAAAAATATAAGGAGGTATGTA
>CAMMOI010000002.1 GCA_946498375.1 uncultured Mycoplasmatota bacterium
TTTCATTCTTTTCAAATATTTTTTTCATAATTATCTCACTTTCAAATTACTATTTGTTGTTTAGATAATTATATCATTTTTCTTGCATAAAAACTATTCCCAAATAGTAACAAAAGTATTATAATGTATGTAGTGATTGATTCATATATCAATTACCTTTGGTAAAAGTTGTAGATAACTTCCTCAACGGCACCATTTTAGAAATTTATTCGAACTATTCGAGTTTTAAATATATATCAAGTTCAAATATGACTAATTTTTATTTTTATAAAAAATACTCAGTATATTTTGATATTTGTGTCAAGATACCTAGGAAATTAAATGTTTGGTCACAGTAAAATATAATTGGCTTATGTAATAAAAAGCAATAGAAAGTGATATACATGAAAAAACTAATTAATAATTACTTAATTAACAAGTTAAAAGATGGCAATAATTTGAATATTGTTCTATTATCATATAATGAATACTGGCCTGAGATTCAAGAATTAGATAATCATTTTGAAAATTGTAATGTTGTAGTTCTTAGGAATTTTACTTCTTATATAAAATTAGCAGACATTCAAAAGCGTAATCAAATTGAAAATAGTGATTTAATTATTTTCTATAGTTCAGAATTTTATAATGAAAAGGAAATTGCTGAATTAGAAGATATTGCATTTAGAATATCAACTGATAAAAATAAAAGAGTTAGCATAGGGTATTTATATTGTCTTCCAGTTAGACAAAGACCGCACGAAAGTATATCGAAACAAATTCAAATCATTAGTTTTAAAAATGATGAAGAAGTTATCGAAGAAACATATCCAACACCGTATTTTTCGGCATATGACTTAGCAGAACTTACTTTAGCAGTAGCTGATGATTATGACATTGTCAAACAACAGAAGTTAGAGAAGAAGTTATAGATATCTATTTTATTCGTAACATGAAATATAATTATCACACTCATATGGTGTTAATATAAGTCAATCAGAAATATGATTGATTTTTTTACAAAAAAATCGTAGGCAAAGCTGACTTTAAAATAGAAATCTAATAAATATGTGCTAAGATAATGATATAATATAATGTAGTTACTACCTGTTTTATGGAGGAATATTATGCAGAATGAAAATAGTAAAAAAATAGAAATAGCAAGGCAATTTTGTCAAGAAGTTAAAGAAATTGCTAAAAAATATAACTTACCTTTTTTTGTTGTAACTGAAGGAGCCAGTGCAACGTCTAATAATAATTGTGTAGCAGTTAAAAATGCAAGAGATAATCATATTAAATGGGAAAAGGAAAATGGTTATGATCCTTATGAAGATTGGAGTAAAATAGATGGACCAAAAAATTAATGATATAATGAATTTAATGGATTCTATTGAATACGGTTTTAAAGATGAAAATGATGAAAATATAATTAATGTCAATTTTCAGAAATGGGAAGATGAATTTTCTAAATTTTATTATTTACAAACTCCTGAAGAATTATTAAAATCTAAATGTGGTGTTTGCTGGGATCAAGTAGAATTAGAAAGAAAGTTATTTCAAGATAATAATATTAAATTTATAACTTATTTTATCTATATAGTTGACAACAATGTGTTACCATCACATACTTTTTTAACTTATGAAAATAATCATAAATACTATTGGTTTGAACATTCTTGGGGAGCATATAAAGGAATTCACGAATATGATACTGAATTAGAATTATTATTAGATGTTAAAAAAATATTTAAAAAAGAACATAATTATGTCAGCGAAAAATCATTCATATATATTTATGAATATCAAAAGCCAAAAAAACATATAACTTGTGACGAATTTTATGAATATATTGAAACTCAAAAAATTATTAAGACAAATGAGCCATTATATTTTTATCATTTAGTAAATAAATATGCTGACATGAGCAAAGGTTTATTAAGTCTTCAATACATGTATAATAATAAGATGTATGATTTATTTGATAAAAATATTGAAAAATACAAAGACAGAATAATAAATGCTTGGAACATAAAAAAGTACAGAGGAAAAAACAACTTGACTCGTGAAGAATATATTGACGCATTAAATATTTTTAGGGGAAAATATGGCTCAAATTATATATACTTTTTTAAATATCCTCCATATAAAAATCTAGGCAATAAAATAAATGAATTGTCCAAATATAAAGATATTTATAGAATTAATATAAACGATGAAGAAGTTCAAAAATTAATAACAGATATTTTCTATGGTTATGATATGAGTGATAGTATTAATAAACCATTAAATAAAAAATATTATGAGAATATTTCAAAAAAAGAATATTTTTCTAAATATGATGATACTCTTTTAATGAATTTTAGTACTTTAAATCATATTAGTATAAGTTTTAAAAATGGATATTGTCCAAAGCAATTTTTAGAAAAAATAAATTGGGAATAACAAGGTTAGAAAAATCAAAAAATGCATGTTAAATTATATTTTTGATTTTTTCGTTTTGTGAAAAGGTAGTAATTTTAATACTTGTGTTACATTGATTATGTCTTTGGCAATTATATGATTAGGAATTATCTGAAAAAGTAATCACAGATATTGTAAGGCAAGATAAGTATAATGTTCTATTTAAATGAAGATGGTGTTTCTTTAAATAATTTAGCTAAACATAGAACATTTTCCAATATTAGAAAATAATTCTCTGATATAAAGAAAGAGAGTGATAAAAATAGCAGATGATAAATCGATAATAAAAGCAACTACTCCAAATAGTATTCAAAATTATAGACACAACAAATGATATTTTAGAGCACACGGATGTTAAGGATTATTTAACTACAGCTTTTATGAGATATTTTAAAAATGATTTTGATGATAACTTTGTTTCACAAGAAGATATTGAGCATTATTATACAGTCGCATCAGTAATTGTCAAAGCAATTAATTAAAAAAGTCAAAAGGAGGATTTATGGAATATAATTTTAGTAATGATGTAAAATTATTTATGGTTTTTGATATATTAGGAGATACACAAAGAACAGGTCCTTTACTATGGCAAATAGATAGAAAAAGACTTGAAGATGTTAAAAATCATATATTAGATTTATTGTTGATTGCAAGAATATTAAAAAAATACTTTCCAACTAGTTTAGATTATAACAAAATTAACGATTATATAATGTGCCATGATTTACCAGAAGCTATAACTGGAGATATAACTAAATTTGAAGGTGTTTCAAAAGAAGAAATAAAAAGAGTGACAAATTTAGCAATTGATTATTTATCAAATAAATTTGATAATGTATTAAATTTTGGAACGATATTGAATGAATATGAAAGTAGAATCGATATTGAATCTAAAGTAGTTAATATGATAGATAAAGTCCATTCTTCTACTACTTTTATAAAATATCAAAGTGAACAAAATATTAATATGAATGATCCAAGAATTATTCCAGAATTAAGAAATCATCCGTTTGTTGTAAAGAAAATAAATGAAGGAAAAGATTTAGCTGATATTTTCTTTGAATTTCATATGATGTCTGTTGATATTACAGATGAAGAATGTGAAAGATATGGTATAAGTCGTGATAATGCAGATAAAATAGTTAATGCCATTAGAGCGTTTGCTAATGAAATGTATAATCAAAAATTAAATGGAACTCTATTAGATGTAAAAAAAGATTTTCCAAGTGAAGCAATGAAATACAATAGAAACAGATAAAAAGTTATCAATTTTTGCAAAAAATATGTTCTAATGAATATAGATATTATATCTATTAATTCTGCTTTTGCTTAAGAGTTCAAAATAGGATATGTAATCGTAGCAGATTGATATAAAACTTGAACTTTTAGTTTGAGATTAAAATAAAAAGATATCAGAGATTTAAATCTGATATCTTTTGCCATTTTAAAGATACATTTGAATAATGTTATGATTGTTATATGGGTATATTAATTATTATTAGTCATCATTGCAATTAATTTCTTTACACTATAATTAGGAGTCTTTTTATCTATAGTGGCGATACCAATAAATCTTTTAGGAACTTTAGGAACTACTTCAATCTCATACAATGAGTTATTTTCTAATTCAGTTTTTATAAATTCTTTTGTGGCATATCCAATACCAAATCCGGCTTTAACTAAATCCATAATTAAATTATAACTTACAACTTCTAGTTGTGGTTTTAAATTTGCATTATTATCTTTTAAATAATTGTTTAAATATGTTCTTGTGTTTGAAGGCAATTTTTGAAAAATTAAGGGAAAAGAATTCAAATCCTTTATATTTAGCTTACCTTTTGTTAAATCATAATACTTTTTATTACCAACAAAAATATCTTGTACTTCAGTTAAGAAAGTTATTTTTAAATCTTTAGTTTCATACATTGGCATATTTAAGAATAATATATCAATATTTCCATTTCTTAATTCTTTAATTAAATCAGTTGTAAGATTATTGACTATTTGGATATCGATTTTAGGATACAATTCATGAAATATTTCAAGATATGGCATTAGAACATGTCTACAAACTGTAGTTGATGCTCCAATTCTGATAATACCACTATCTAAATTTTTTAAATTAGATAATGCATTTTCACCGTTTGCTATACTTTCTATTCCATTTTTAACATAATCAAATAAAACTTTTCCTTCATCAGTTAAAATAACTCCATGTTTTGTTCTTGTAAATAGACTAATACCTAATTGATTTTCTAATTTCTTTATTTGAAAAGTTATTGCCGGTTGAGATATAAAAAGTGCTTTAGCTGCAGCAGAAATACTTCCATTTTTTGCAACTATATAAAAAATACGATATAAATCTAAACTAATATTCATAATATAACCATTTCTTATAACCAATATAAATAATATATATTATATTTATATCATATTTTTATGTATACTTCAATTAGGAGAGATAAAATTATGATTGAAATAGAATATAAAGAAAAAGAAAAAGTAGATAATCTTTATAATCAAATTAAAAATATTATATTATCTAAAAAGGATAATAAAAGTTTTAACTATAATTACAAACAGCATTCCTTATATGAAGAATTAGAATATCCGGGTATAAGTAAAAATTATTATAACGAAAGTGGAGAAGTTGAATTTGAAAACATTAATGGAAATACTATAAGAATAGAAATTTCTCGCTGGCATGTCCATAAGCATAATGGCTATAGTGGATTAAATGGAATTCCCTGTCTTAGTGCGACAATTTATATAGTAGAAAAAGCAGAAAAACATGTAGTATGGGAGTTAAATGTTAGATCAGGAACTTTATATTATAAAGCTAAGATATCAAGTTTAGAAATTCCAAATGATATTTTGCAAGAAAAACATATTTATTTAGGGGCTAGTATTAAAAAAAATAAAGCAATATCAATGCCAGAAGATAAAATAGAAAAAGAAAGTCAAATTATTAAATCGCAAGAAACAAGAATATTATTTGATGAAATTGTAAACTTGTATAATAAATATAAGTTTGCCGAACAAACTAAAGAAAAGCTTTTGTTAAAAAGGCAACAAGAGATAGAAGAAACAACTGAAAAAATTATTAAATATTATTCTCCAAAACTACTTAAAAATAATGAAGATATTATCGCTATAAAAAAAGAATTAAATGATTTTAATAAATTATTTACAAAATACTCAACATTCAATATTGACTTAATTGGACAAGCAATACAACAATTAATGACACTTGTAGAAAGTGAAGAGTATTTATATAAACAAGTCACATATGTGGTAAAAAAAAGAGTACATGGTGTTATGGATAGTTGGGATGAAGATATGCAAATAAAAGCAAGTATTGTGCTTAGGAAAGAAAAGTTAATAAATTATTATAATAGTTCATATGAAGATGAAAGCAAAATTAATGTACTCATAAAAAATGAAGCTGCATTATTGTTATTTGAACAAGATATAAATAATTATAATAAAAAAATAACTTTTTATACTTTGCAAGATGGCAAGGTTTTGGATAATATTAATTTTGGTAAATTTGATTACATAAAAGAATTTATAGACAATATAGTTCAATATAGATTTCAAAATAATATGACAGATTTTTCCAAAAAAGATATGCTTTCATTTATGAAAAATTTTTTAATTAAACATAAAGATATTATTATGAAAAATTATGATTCTAAAATTAAAGAAAAAGTATTAAGTTTAAAATTGGATATTTCATAATTTAATATACTCATATCGAATAATAGTTATTGCTAATCATTTTTTTAGTTTGAGGCATCATAAGTGTTTAATCTAAGCCTTAAATTATTACTTATTATTAAAAAATATGATAAAATACAGATTAAAGTTGTGATGATGATTATGAAAAAGAGTAAATATTTTTATAATGGTATACCTTTATTTACATATTGTAAAGATAATAACATTAATTATAAGTCTATTCTAACAAGAATAAGTAAATTAAAAAAAGATGATAAATATATTAATTACCCGGAATCTGAAATTGTAGATAAAGTTATCGAAGCTTACGGAACAAATACAAAATATTTTTACAAAGGAATGTCTTTAAGGCAATACTGTTTAAACAATAATATAGTTTTTGGCTCTGTTGAGAATCGGATCAATAGATTAAGGGCATATTATCCTAAACTCACAGATAATGAGTTAGTTGTATTGGCGCTGGAGGTATATACTAATGGTCATTATAAACTATTTTATAAAGATGAACCTCTAATTGAGTATTGTCAAAAAAATCCTCATTTAAATTATGATACTATAAGATTACGCATTAGGCGAGAAAAACAGATAGAACCTAATATAACATCAACAGAAATAGATGAAATAATTGAAAATTATATAGAAGAAGAACATAAAGGAATTTATACTTATTATTATTTGGGTATTCCATTAAAACAATATTGTGAAGAAAACAATATGAATTATAACAGTGTTATGGCATTTATTTATAGATATAAAAACAAGTATAAAGATAGTAATTTATCAAATAATGAATTAGTTCAAAGAGCAATGGCCATTTATCATCCATATATTCCAAAATATCAATATAAGGGTATTCCCTTACAACAATTTTGTAATGAGCATAACATAAATGCTAGTTCTGTTAGGCATAAAATAGTAAAGGAGATATTAAAATCAAATAAATTATTACAAGAAATAGTTGATGAATGTGTAGAGCATTATTTAAATAGTCCACAAATTATACCAATAGAAACAAAATACTATTTCAATAATCAAACTTTAACAAAATTTTGCGATTTTATGGGATATCCATATCTAGCAATTTGGAGACGAATTAAAAGATTAGAAGCTAAAGCTGAGTTAATAAATAGTGAACAAATTATAGCCACAGCAATAAAAAAATATGAAGATAAATTACAAATAGATAAAATAAATGAAGCATTTAATAATTTAAGAAGTAAAAGAGTAAAAAATATTAATGAAATAGAAAATATATGTGATTTTTTAAAGATTAATTTTGAAAAAGTAAATTATTTAGTTAGCATGGATTTTTCATATAATCAAGCTATTAATTTAATATGGTATTTTTATGATGAACTAGCTTATAATGATTATAAGATTATTACTGATGAAAAATTAGAGTATTTATTATCTTTAGTAAATAAATTAGAACAAGCTAATGAATCAAATATTGTTGATTTTGAATTGTATGATCTAATAGGAATATATAAAAGTGAATTATATGATTCAAGAACTGAAATATTATTAAGGCAAAAAAAATATATAAATAAAACATTATTTTCATTATGTACAAGCTATGAAGTTGAAATTAATAAAAATAATTATGAAGATTTTGAAAATGAAATAAAATATTATTTACTAAAAGTAATAGAGCGTTCTAATTTAAATATCGTTGGGCAAATAGTTAAATATATGGATTTAACAGTTAAAGGATATTTTAGAGATTATTTAAAAAAATATAAGAAATATAATAATAATTTATCACTTAATGACGCTAAATACGTTAATGATAAAAACACCAGTAAAGAAAAATCAAGAATAGATTATATTGCTATTTCCAATAATCCATACGAAAAAATAGAACACACTTTATTTAGCTCTGATATGATGAGAGCACTATCTAATTTATCACAACAAGATTTATTATTTATTGTATTAAAATTTCAAGAAAATTATAATGATGATGAATTAGCAGAATATTTTCATATAAGTATAGATGAACTTGAAAAAAAAGAAAATTTAATACTATCTATATTAAAAAATAATGATAGTATTAAAGCAATAAAAAAGTTAAAGAAGGGAATTTAAAATAAATTATCCTTTTTTTATTAAATTTAAAAGGTATTTATCATTATGGGCTTTATTAAAAGCTTTTAAATATGCGTTTTGAGTAATACCACAAGAATCCATTTTTTGTAATTCTTCAAAACTTAATTCGTTAATTTTTGCTAATTTAAATAATTTTAATAAATTAGATATGTTTTTACCATCAAGTATTGTAAATCTTTCTTGTTCTAATAATTGTAAAATATATAAAGATTCGGGTAGTTGAATAATGTTTTTCATTCTATAATTTTTCCCGCTATTATCAAATCCTAAATAATTATAATCGTTATCAGATAAAAGAAAATATTTTATCATCTTTAAATATTGAATTTGAACTACATTTTTATCTGCTAATTGACCATTATAATATAAATTTAATAATATTTCATTATCTTTCTGGCACATATTATCAGTTTTTAAAACATGATATCGATGATATGCATTATCAATACTATTTTTTCTATCTTCATTATCTGCATATTCAGCTAAAAGTGTTTTGCTATTATGTGGAATTTTTGTATAGTTTTCAAAAAGTAATAACTCATTATATGGATCAACGTGTGTCTCTGCTAAAAATATTCTTTCGTTTTCTGGAATTGTTTTCATTTGTAATATTCGATAATTTATTAAATCATCTTTATTTGCATTAAATTCATAAACTTCAAAAGCTTTGTCTTTTTGGTCATATAAAAACATATATTTTCTCCTTTTCTATTACTATTTTATCATAAATTTATTTAGTTTATTTTTTTATATTTAAAAAGTTTTAAGGTTTAAGCAAATAATATAAAGTTATGGTATAATATTTAATAAATATGGAGGTTATAAAATGAAATATGATGATCAATTTTTTAATTTAAGCACTGAGGCATATACTAAAGTAGAATTATCAGCTAATTGTGAAAATGAAGAGATTTTAAAAAAACAATCCCAATTACTTAAAATATTATTAAAAAGATTTCAAGCTGAATTAAAAAGTAAAAAGCTTAACAATTCAGGAATTTTAAAAGTTAAATTTCAAAATTCATTTTCACAAGAATCTGATTTAGGATATAATGAAATCGATGAATTAGTAAAAAGTAATAATTTTGATGCTTTTGCAAGCCAATATTGTTTTTATTTAAAAGATGTAGAATATAATTGCGATGAATCTTTGCCTGCTTATTATGAAATAATATGGGATTACAAGACTTATTTTGAACAATTAAGTATGCAACAAATTAATATTACCAATCAATCAAATATAAGTAATAATGAATTTATAAAAGCTATAAATGACTTTCAACAATTACCTATTAAATATCAAATTGATATTTTAAAATCTTTTGTTCAAAGTGTTGAAAAAGGAAAAAATAGTAATGAACATGATATAGCAGTTAATACTTGTTTAAAAGAAGGACATCTATTTGACGAGTGGAAAACAAGAAGTTGGCCAACTAAAGAAGTATATTGGGATGCTGGTCCTCAAGAATATATTGATATCCATAAAACATGGTGGAGAACTTGTATGCGATGCGGTTATAAAGATGTATTTAATCATGAGCCACAAGAATTAATTGATGCAAGAAAAGCAAAATATAGAAAGTCAAGAATTAAGAAATTAGAAAGTGAACTAAAGAAGTTAAAGAATGAGTAAATTGTAGTTATTTAATTAAAATATAGTAACTAATACAAAAAATATACAAATTGTTGTAAAAAAAATAATTGAGCAGATCAATTATTTTTTTTAGTAATATATAATTTACTTAACATAGAAATTATTAGAATTATGAGTTTCATAATGCCTAATATTATTAAATATAATATTAAAAATATGGGAACTAATATATATTCAAGACCACTAAACATTCCAGTTGTAGTTGGAAGCAAATTCCATATCCAAGATTTAGTAAAAAGTAAGTATGTAATTAATATTCCTACTGATATCCAAGATATTAGTGCATATACGTAAAATAAATGTTTATCTAAATTAATAGTTTTATATATTTTTTTGGAATATATAAAGTGGATAATTATATATATAATTAGTATTAAAATTGGCAGAATAATTACATAATCACCATTTATACTTACAGAAAGGCCAAAGAATCCTAGAAAGATTAATTGCTTAAATAAGACAATTAAAAATATTATAAAAAAATTCATCAATTATCACCATTATTCTAATTTAATAAGTACTAGTTATTCCAAAGTAATCCTCCATTGTTAGCCAATTACCATTATTATAAAGTTTAGTTGCTAAATCTATTCCAACATATCTAAAATGCCATGATTCATATTTATAGCCAGTCTCATTTGTTTTTCCCTCTGGGTATCTTAAAATAAAGCCATATTTATAGCAATTTTGAGCAAGCCATTGAGCTTGAGGTGTATTATCAAAATTGGAATTAATACAAGCATTTTTACCATCTAAATTGTGACTACAAACATCAAAAGCTAAACCAGATTGATGTTCTGAATGACCGGGTCTTGCTGAAAATGTATCAGCTTTATTAACACCATCTCTAGCAACATAATTATTATATAATGTATTTTGTCTTTGGTATGATCTAAATCCACTAGATATATATAAATCAATTCCCTCTAATAAAGCTGCAGCTTGCATTTGGGCAAACGCCTCAGTAGTTTGAGAAGTTAGTGCGCTTCCGTAGTTAGAGGGTAGAGAATAAGTTTTGTTTACTATTAAATATCCATCAATATAAGTGACTCCATTTTTAACAACGCCATTAAATCCTTTAGAAGTCGTAAATGTTGTTTCGTTATTTATATTATTTGCACTAGTATTTTGATTAGAAGTAGTATTTTTCTTTTCAGTCACAGTTAAGGTAAATTCTTCTTTTGTTTCATTATTGCTTGAGTCTTTTGCTACATAATACAGTGTGTAACTACCAGCTTTATTAAAATCATATTCGCCTTCTATATTAACTTCTATATTTTCATTACTATTATCTTTTACAGTAACATCTTTTAATAAGTCAATCTCAGAACCTACTTCAGTTTCTAAATTTTTACTAAACGTAATTTGAGGTTTTTCATCATCATAAATATTTACTTGAAAAAAGTAGTCCTTTTTTTGTCCCCAAAAATTTTTAATAATTATTTTTACTTTTTGGGTTCCAATTTTACTTGTATCAATTAATTCTTTATTGTTAATAACAGTACCATTTTTTAATTCTTTTAAATAATCAGTATTATATTTTTTGTCGTTTAAAGCAATTTGTACATCATTTTCAATATTTACTTTTAATTTTTTAAAATTTATAAAAACTAATATTCCAATAATTACAATTAAAATTATTATACTTAATATAATGATTATTTTCTTTTTTTTCATTTTTATTTCCCATTTCACCAATAGTATTTTGTCAGATATTGCTAAATATATATTAGCATAAATAATTGCTTTTTTAAAGATTTAAATATAACTAAAAATAGCAATGTGTGATATAATATTAAACATTTAGGAAAGGGTTTATGAAATATGAATAGAAATAATGAAATGATTTTAAAATTGCCAACTGATTATGTTCAAGATGACTATTTACAATTAATGATTACATATCGAGAGTTTTTAATGCTGTATGGAAATAATAAATTGTTATTTTATAAAAATTATTTACAAGATGATTATTTGGATAATTATACAAATGACTATTTAAAAGATCCAAGAAAGGAATTTTTCCCATATTCTAATATAGCTGAACATATAGAAAAAATAAAATTTTGGAAAATGCACGTTATAAATCAAATTTTAGATTTTAATAAAACTTATATTAGTGTAAATGATGGCATGATTAATAAACTTATAGCATTTAAGGATAATAATAATTCTTTTGTTTATTCTAAGCTTTTGAATAATAAAGATGTACAATCACCTAAAACTAAAATAGTTAGTACTTTAGAAATAAAAAATTATCTAATATCTGGTATGATGAAAGAAATAGATGACGAGCAGTATGATTTTATAAGTATACTAAATACAAATGGATTTTTATATCAAAAAGAGAATATTATTGATTCTTTAGTATATCTTTTAGATAATGTTTCTAAAAAATTTATGATAAAGTCTAAGAAAGATGGAACTATAACTATTGATACTTTTGCTGTATATTATATAGCTCCTGATAAGTATGAAATTATGATTTCTCCTATACCAATTAATGAAATGGATTTTTCATTTTCTAATACAAGTGCAATATTAAAAAAATTTAAAAATCCTAAAATTAATTTAAAATTAAATCCAAATATTACTAAAGATCAATTAGAAGAAGAAAAAAGAAAAGTTTTAATAAGCAAAAGAAAATAGAAAAAATATACTATATTAAATTTTAAGATTATTTTATTGTTAGTTTACAAATTTGCAAAAATTGTCAAATAATTTCATCAATCTTTCACATCAATGCTATAATATAGAAATAAGGGTGATTTGTAATGAATTTGTTAATTGTTGATGATGAAGAATTAATCAGAAATGTTATAAAGGAATATGCGACTTTAGAAAATTATCAAGTGGATGAAGCTAGTACTGGTTTAGAAGCAATTGAAAAAGTAAAAACAAAAGATTATGATGTCATTATTATGGATATAATGATGCCTAAAATGGACGGGTATAAAGCCGTAGAAGAAATAAAAAAAATTAAAAATATTCCTTTTATAATGTTATCAGCCCGCTCAGAGGAGTATGATAAATTATATGGATTTAATTTAGGTATAGATGATTATTTAACAAAACCCTTTTCACCCAAAGAACTAATGGCTAGAATTAAAGCAGTTAGTAAAAGAAATAATAAGGAAATAAAAAAATATGTTTTTGATGGGTTAGTAATAGATGATGATGCTCATGAAGTAACAATTGATAATGAGCCGATATTTTTAACTCCTAAGGAATATGAATTATTAAAATATTTAGTTCAAAATAAAAATATAGCCTTATCTAGAGATGCTTTGTTAGAAAATGTATGGGGTTATGATTTTTATGGAGACGATAGAACTATAGATACCCATATAAAAACTTTAAGAAATCATTTAAAAGAATATCGTAAATATATTGTTACTGTAAGAGGGATGGGGTATAAATTTGAATATAAAGAATCATAGCATTAATTATAAAACTTTAAGTTATTTAATTTTATTCTCATCTTCTATACTAATAATTTTATGGGTATTTCAAATATTATTTTTAAGAGTTTTTTATGAAAAATATCAAATTAAAACAGTTAATAAAATATCTAAAGAAATATTATCTACAAAAGAAGACTTAAATGTTGAACTTGAGGAAATAGCCTATCAATATGATGTGTGTATAGAATATAAAGATATCAACAATAATACGATATCTTTTAATAATAAGAAGCCTACTTGTTTATTAAATCAGAAAAATTCTGATATTAAAATTTATAAATATCAGTTAATTAGTAAGGCTCAAGAGATTAGTACTTTAAAATTAACAAATCAGGAATATGAAATAAAAGGATTATTATCGGCTGTAAAATTAGATAAAGGTACAGTATTTGTTTATACTGATCTAGAAGATGTTCATTCAACAACAGTTGTTTTAAAAAGTCAATTAATATATATAACTTTAATAACTATTATTATTTCTTGTTTAATAGCATTATTTCTATCTCGTCGTTTAACAAAACCAATAGTTAATATAACTAATGAAGCCAGAAAGTTAAGTAAGGGAAATTATAATGTTGAGTTTAAAAAAAGTGGTATTAGGGAAATTGATGAGCTTGCAGATACTTTAAATTATACTAAAGAAGAATTATCTAAAATAGATGAACTACGCCGAGATTTAATGGCTAATGTATCTCATGATTTAAAAACACCACTTACTATGATTAAGGCTTATGCTGAAATGATTAAAGACTTTTCTTATAAAGATGAGAAAAAACGTAATCAGCATTTAAATATTATAATTGATGAAACAGATAGACTAAATGTTTTAGTAAGTGATATTTTATTGCTTTCTAAAACTCAAGCTAGAGTTGAACAATTAAATATTGAAGAATTTGACTTAATTAAAGAAATTAAAAATGTTATAAAAAAATATGAAATAATTAAAGAAACAGAAGATTATCGTATCATTTATAAGGGTCCAAAAAAAGCAATGATTAAAGCTGATAAGAAAAAAATAAATCAAGTAGTATATAATTTAATTAATAACGCAATTAATTACACGGGTAAAGATAAAACTGTTACAGTAAATGTAGTAGAAGAAGAAAAAAAATATTGTGTTCAGATAATAGATACTGGTAAGGGCATAAAAAAAGAAGATATAAAGCATATTTGGGATAAATACTATAAAAATGAAAAAAATCATCAACGAAATGTAGTAGGTACAGGTTTAGGTTTATCAATTGTTAAATCTATTTTAGAGCAGCATAATTTTAAATATGGTGTAACTTCTATATTAAAAAAAGGAACAACATTTTACTTTGAAATAAACAAGTAACATTCACTTTTTTTTCACAATAATTTCATAATGCTTTGGTATAGTAATAATATCAAAGGAGAGTGATAGAATAGATTAAGACATTTTCATAAACTACTACTAAAAAAATTGAATTAAAATATAAATAAACACACCTAAAATCAAAACAGTCATTAGCTAAATGACTGTTTTACTTTTATTAATTATGATTTTTAGAACTAATCTTAGAAGCTTTTAATTTACGATATATTTTTAATAATTTAGGTAATAGCTTATACCAAATAGGTTTATTTATTAGATCAAATTCTCCAATAAATTCTATATATTCTCCGCCAAATTTTCGTTTAAATTCGTGTAGACCAGCTAGATTTTTATAAGTGGTTTTTGGATCACCTACTGTGCCAAATAAATCATAAAAATCCATGTGATTTTTAAAAGCATCTAATAAAGCTTCATAATAAACACGATTAACAGCAAAAGTATGCATTCCTAATGAATCGTTGCCAATATATAAAGTCCATGCAGCATGGTTAGTATAACTACATATAAGAGAACATACTACTTTACCATCAGGATATTTATTTTGATATGGTTTAAAAATTTCTAAATCCTTTTCTAAGCGTTTAATTTGATTATTAGTATCTATAACTTTTTTTTTGTTAATTTCATTATTTGCTAATTTGTTTTTTAAATTTTTTAACTCTTCGCTAACTTTCTTTATAATTTTATCTGGATAGCAAATAGCATTAAAAATTTTAACATGATTATATTTTTTAAAATTATTAAAAAAAGCTTGATAATATTCTAGATTATAGGCTGAAAAGTTATCTTTGTGAGCATTATTTTGAATTAAATCATAAAATGTATTAACTTCATCACCCATTTTTATTTCAAGATCATACGTATAGCTTCTTTTAACTGTTTTCATAAAGGTTTTAGAAATATTTTTATTAATAGTATCTATATCATTATGTAAATTAATTCTAACTGTATATCTTGGTTGATTTCCCTCATATAGCTTATAAAATCCAGTATGTTTATAACCTAAGTTTATAAAGTTATTAAATATTTCATAATTATTTTGGCCATTTTTTATAGGATTTGCCATTGCATCAATATCTTGATATTTTATTCCTGGATCAACTTTTAAGTAAATAGCATTTTCTTCTTTTAAATATTTTTTTAAACCATTTGTAAATTCTTCAAAATATTTTTCATTTGTATAATCTATTACAAATCCTCTAGGAGCATAAAAATAGCACATATTTAAAGGAGTTTTTCTTTTTAATAATAAGGCTACAGCTACTACATTATTATCATCATCAATTAAACCAACATAAGAGGGGATAAGACCTCGCCCTTCTTTTTGCGTTAATCCCCATTCATATGATTGCAAAAAATGGGCATCTTTTTGAGCATTAAAAAAACTAATATAATCATTTTTATTCAGATTAGATACGAATTTCATAAATCTCACCTTTAATATTATAGCATATCTTAAAAATTATTATTTAAATTTAGACAAAAATTTGATATAATTTTTAATATAGGTGAACAATATGAGAAAAAAAGCATTAGTGGGGGTTTCAATATTATTGGTACTAAGTGTACTACTTTTAATTATACGTTTAACTGATAATAGTAGTTATGCTTTACCAGATAATATCACAAATGGTGAAAATTATGATCAAGAACAGGATACTCAGGATCCACAAATAGAGGTAAAAACAAAAGAAGAGGCAAAAAAAGAATCTGATTATATAGATTTAGTATCTTTAGAAACAACTGATGGAGTAGTTGATTTAAGGGGAAGTGAATTTAGTATCCCTCAAAATTTACTAGATGATTTAAATAATACAATTAATAGCTATACAGCAGGTTCATCTTTTATAGTAGTAAGCTTAAATGACGGTATGTCTTTTGGATATAATATAGATCAGGCTTATGCCTCAGGAAGTACTATTAAAGTATCATATGCTCTTTATATTTACAAATTAATAGACGCTAAAAAAGCCTCATTAGATGATAAAATAGCATATGAAGCAAAATTTTATAATAAAGGGACAGGAATAGTTAAGAATAGTGCATATGGCACCGAATATAGCGTAAAAGATTTACTTTATTATATGATTCATGAAAGTGATAATTCGGCTTATTTAATGTTGTTAAATAAATATGGTTGGGATGGATTTAATCAGATGCTTGATGATTTAGGAGCTACTGAATTACATTTAGGAAATATTTCTCGTTGGGGAAAACTTTCATGTCGTTCATCTGCTATAATATGGCAAGAAATATATCGTTTTGGTAAAGAAGAGGGAGCAGGAGCAGAGCTTTTTGATTTAGTTTTAAATGCTAAATATAATTATTTTAAAGAGATTCTTCCTGATGTTCCTAGTGCTAGTAAATCTGGTTTTACAGAGACTGTTGTTCATGATACAGGAATTATAATGGATGAACAAAATCCTTATATAGTAATTATTTTATCAAATACCAATGGTAGTATGAATTCAGCATATAACCATGTTAAAAATATGTTTTCAAAAATTGCTCCAATTATGCAAGCTTATAATGAATACTTAGGAAAATAAAATATGGATTTAATCTTTAAATCCATATTTTTCTTTTATAATATAAACTGGTCTTTTTTTTGTCTCAATATATGTTTTAGATAGATATTCGCCTAATATCCCTATAGTTATTAGTTGAATGCCACCTAAGAACAATATTGCACACATAATAGTAGGATATCCTGATACAGGATTATTCCAAAAGATTTTTTCAATTATTACTTCAATAAATAAAAGTAGGGCAATAAATGAAGAAAAAAAGCCAATATAAGTAGCAAGTCTTAAAGGTTTAACACTAAAGGCTAATATACCATCTATAGCGTATTTAATACTTTTTTTAAAACCAAATTTACTTTGACCATTTTGTCGCAACTCAACATTATAGCTCATATAACAGGTATTAAAACCTACCCACGAAAATAAGCCTTTAGAAAATCGATTATTTTCTGAAAGCTTAACTATAGCCTCAACCACATTTTTACGCATCATTCTAAAATCACTAGCACCATCGACAAATTTAACATCGCTTAAAGCATCAAGTAATTTGTAAAAACACCTTTTTAGAAAGATAGTTAGCTTTTTTTCTTTACGATTACTATTTATCATTGCAACTTGATCATAGTCTGAATTATGTTCTAAACACTTAATCATTTGAGTTATATATTTAGGATTTTGTTGCATATCAGCATCAATAATACACGTATATTTAGCATTAGAATATTGCATACCGGCAAAAATTGCAGCATCCTTATTAAAGTTTCGAGAAAAACTAATTATTTTAGTATGTTTTTTATCTGTTTGATATATGTTTTTTAACACTGACAAAGTATTATCAATACTACCATCATTTACATAAATTACTGTATAATTAATGCGCTCAAGATTATCTTTAATACTATTATGAAATTGATTAATATTCATCTCCTCATTAAAACAGGGAACAATTATATCTAAAGTTTTCATTATTACTTCACCATATAAATTATACCACTTTTTTATAAAATAAAAATATCTACTTTGTAGATATCTTTATTAATAAGCACTAGTAGGTGCTGTTGTAGTACCACTTTGATTTTGGTCATTATAATAAATATCTCCAGAACCACTAGTAGTAACTTCAATTTTTCCTACGAATGATTTACCTTGATTACTATTTTGATTACTAGCTGTTTCTAAAAAGTGAACTTGCATAGTATAAGTATGAGTATCTCCACCGATTCCTAGTGAACCAGAACCAATAATACCAGCAGCTGTAGGTGCAGTAGCATAACTATTACCTTCGTCATATCCTGGTGCTTCAGTAAAATCTACTAAAGTTCCTGAACCTGTTTTTTCACTACTTAATGTATATACTAATTCACTAGTAGGATTAAAGCTATTTGTTACATTTACCCATCTTATATCATATGGAAGTGCTACAGTGTTGTCTACTGCAGAAATAGTAAACTCTATTTCATTACTATAAGCTCCAGGATAAGCATTGTCCATTTTAATTTCATCCCCATTTTCATAGACAATATTTCCTAAAGTTGCAGTATTAACAATTACTGAACTTGCAGTATTATTACCTTGAACACTGGCAGTGAAGTAAGCAAATGTTGCACCCACTACAGCAACTAATAACGTTGCAACAGCAATTACAGTAAGTAATACGGTATTTCCTTTTTTTTGATTATCATTCATTTTACTTTCCTCCTCCTATTATCCATAATATCAAAAAAGAATTTAAAGATCAATAAAATGTGAAAAAATATGTCAAATGAAAATACATTTTTTAATAAAAAAACATTTATAAAATTCATATAAATGTTTTTTCAATATATTAATAAGCTGTTGGTCTAGTTGTAGTACCAGATCTAGCACTATCAGTATAGTAAACGCTGTTTCCTGTGCTATCTGCACTCAATTGTAGTTTACCACTGAATGATTTACCTTGGTTACTATTTTGATTAGATGCTGTTTCTCTAAAATGAAGTGTTAAAGTACAAGTTTGAGTTACTCCGGCTCCAATTGTTCCTGCTACAATATTTTGGGCTGAACTACTAGTTGAAGGTGCAGTAGTTTGAGCTTTTGTGGCTCCGGAATTACTACAAGATATTGAATAAACTAAATCCGATTTTACAGCAAAACTATTAGTTACACCTGCTGCCCATTGAATAGTATATTTTAATTGTGTAGCAGAATTGTTTTTAATAGTAAAAGTTTTAGAATCACTTGCACCAGGGTAAGCATTTGCTAAATTAATAGTATCTGTGTCTTTAAATGTTAGTGTTAAATTACTTGCAGTTTTAACAATTACTGAGCTTGCAGTAGTATTTCCAGTTACTGATGCAGTGAAGTATGCATATGTCGCACCAATTACTGCTACAAGTAAAGTAGCAATAGCAATTACAGTTAAAACAATACTATTTACTTTCCTTTTATTTTCCATTCTTTCTACCTCCTACGATAATAATGGTATAAAAAAACAATATAAATGTCAATTTTTTTTGCCTTTTTTGCCATTTATATTGTAAATTATTGTTAATATTATACCTATTGCAGAAATAGTAAAGCCTAAAATTAAACCTCTTGGTATGTAATCTATTGTAATTATATTTTCTCCTTTATTTAATTTAATACCAATAAAAGTATCAAAAATTAAATCTGGATCAACTTTTTTACCATTCACTTTAATACGCATTCCTTTTTCATAAGGAATAGAAGTATAAAGATAATCATAATTTTCATCTTTAACATTAATTTTAGTCTCTAATAAATGTTCTTCATTTATTTTTATATCATTAAAATCATTATATGTAGATAATTTTTCCATAACATAATTGTAATCTTCTTCTTTCAAATATTTAAATTTTACTATATTAGAGTCTTCTTCACTTTGAACAAAGCTAATATCAAATTTAACTTTATCACCTTTTTTTACATATAAATATGAACTATTTAATGTAACTTGCTCATCATTTATATAAACATTAGCACTTGATTTTATATCTCTGTATTGTGGAATTATAAACATATTTTCTGAGGCAGTAAAACTTACTATTGCTTTTGCTTCTTCATTAATATCAATTTTATCGTATTCATCATAATCTTCATTATAAGCACTATTTTCTAATTCTATTTGGGCATCAGTAATATAGTAATACAATTTAAGTTCTTCATCTATCATATCTCCATAAATTTTTTCGATATTACTATGAAACTCATTTTTTGAAAGTTTAGTATCTTTAATATTTTCATTAACTAAAAAAGCTACAGATAATGCATTAGGATTTTGATATAAATTATTTGCCACCATTGAATAATAGTATAAATTAGAACCATTAATAAAATATTTAATATTAAATAAAGACATCAAATATGGATCAAAAGATTTTAGTGAAATACTACAATGACTATCTACAATAAAATTTAAATAATATTCAGCTAAGTTAATAACTTTTTGATTACGTAATGAGTTAAAATAACTAATTCCATTATAATTAAATAGCATACCATCATTAGAAGTGTAACTATCTACCAGTTCTGCTCTATAAAAACTATTATCTAATTGTTTCATAGCATCAACAGTTTTAGAAATAGAATCTTTTGTAATTTTATCAAAAGCCAAGGTATCTTTATTATTGTTTTCTTTTACATTTATAAATGTATTTAGTCCTAATTCACAAAATATTAATATTAAAATTATATATTTATATTTAGAATTTTTACTTTGAAATAAGAAAATATAGTTAATTAATAACAAAATAGAAAAAATTACTATAAATATTCGATATTTTTCTAAATTACTTACTTCTTTTCCAAGCCAAATATAACCAAGAACTATAAAAAGCGTAATGACTACAAATATAAAACATTTAATTAAAATATGAGGTTTGCATTTATTAAAATGCATTAAATTTTTATAAGCAAGTAACATTAAAAAGAATGATAGGGTAAATGAATAGCGATGTTGCCACCATACTGGACGTTGAAAAAATTGCCATGAATAATCTACTAAATTAAACGTGTAAGATAATAAATAATATGCCAAAATAATTCCACTAATAATTTTAACTTTAAATTTTATATCTTTATTAAAGAAAAATAGTATTGCTTGAACTACAATAAATAAAGTACAAAAATTTTGAGCATAACCATAAGCCACTTGAGAAGAATCATAATTTCCAGGAATAAGAGAATAAATTACATATTTTATATTTTTATTATAATCTAAATATTTAGTAAAACTGCTATCGGTGTATCCTTGTGATTTGCCATTTATTAGGGTAAAAAAACTAGGAACTAATACTATAGCTGAAATTAAAATTACTAAAAAAGTAGCTATTAAAAATTTTTTTATTATTTGTTTATCTTTATATTTGTTAGTTTCTATTAGTTTATAAATAAAATAAATAATACTAAATATACCAATCATATATCCGGTATAAAAACATAAAATAATAGCTATACTAAAAGTAATTAAGTAAAAATTAATTTTCTTTTTATCAACAATGTCATTTATACCCTTAAGTACTAACGGCAACATAATTAAGCCATCTATCCAAAATGTATTATAATAATAAGTGGAAATAAATCCAATTAAAGCATAAATAATACTAAAAACAATAGACCATAATTTTTCAGTCTTTTCTTCATGAGATAAAAAATATTGCATTGCAAGAGAACATAAACCGAATTTAAGACTTATAATTATATAATAAAACGTATTATATTGATTTATATCAAAAAATTTAATTATCCAATAAATTGGATTTACCAAATAATAAGTAAATGTTCCCAAAAAATTAAATCCAAGACCTAAATTAAAGGAAAAAAAATCAAAGTTTTGTAAACCGTAAAAAAATCCTTGGTATTGAACTCTAGAATCGTATATACTAATTAAATATTCTCCTAAAGGAGCAATATTATTAATTAGTAAACAGATATTAAAAATAATAATAGGAACAAAAAAACATATTAAATATCTTAATACTTTACTTCTTTTCATACTAATCACTATCTAATAGTAACAAACAAAAAAGTATTTTTCAATTTAATATGTTTATTCTTCTTCAAAAAACTTATCCATGGTTACATTTAAGACAATAGATATTTGATACAGCCTGTATAAAGAAATTCCTTCTTTTCCTTTTTGAGATTCAAATCTTCTTAAATAATCAGGAGACATAGATATATCTACTGCTAATTGTTCTTGAGTAATACCGGCTTTTTTTCGATATTTAATAACATTAGTAGCTATTACTTCTTTAATATTTTCATTAAATTGAAAATCTCTTTTAAAAGTTGTCATAACTTTCACCATTTATAATTTTAGCTAAAAGCATAAAATTATTCTGTTAAGTACTACTTATGGCAATAAAAGAAAATTTTGATCTAGATAATTCATAATTTTGTTTAACAACTTGATTGAATTATAATTATTTGATAATATTTTATATAGATAGAATGAGAGTAGATAACTATGAAGCCAAAAATTTCTAAAGGATTACGTATTTGTGTATTTATAGTGTTAATAGTTGTTTTAATTTTGGGACTTTCGTATGGATATATGTCTTTTAGTTCTTCTCAAGAAGAAGCTAATCTTTTAAAAAGTGCTTGCTTTGATGTTACATATCAAGAAGACGTAGAAGGCGTTAATATGAAATATTACATACCTATAAGTGATGAAGATGCTATGAAGCAAGATGCTTATACAATTACACTAACTAATAATTGTCAAGAGCCATTAACATACGATGTGTATTTAAATATTATGAGCGAAAGTTCTACACCTGATAGTATAATTAGAATGAATTATAATGATGAAATCGCAAATTTAACTGATTTTAATCAAACTACTGCCCAAGTAAGTGGGGCAAAAAGAGCATATAAAATATCAACAGCTTTTATAGCCCCGGCTCAAACTACAACGTTAAGTTTTAGAACCTGGATGTCATCAGAAGTTACAACTGAAGGTCAAAACTCTCAATTTGTTAATAAAATATCAATTAATACCAACGCTATTGAAGAAAATTTATTAGCAAATAAAATTTTCACTTCTAATACTTTAATAACAGCTACGCCTGATTTTAGTAAAGGCGAGCCACCAAGTAGTACTAGTGTAACTAATACGGGAAGTGGTCTTTATATGGCCCAAGATGATGATGGTAATAGTTACTATTTTAGAGGAGCGATAAGTAATAATTATGTGTCCTTTGCCGGATACACGTGGCGAATAGTGCGTATTAATGGTGATGGAACAGTTAGATTGATTTTAAATGGGGATACTGGAGAGCTTGTTAGTTTTAATAATAACGTTATAAATCATAAAAATATTGCTTACACATATGATAATACAAGTGCGTGTACGATAAATTCACCATGTATTAGCACATATCATAGTACAACTAAAATATTTACTAATAACAAAAATGTAACAAATAGTACAATAAAAGAATATTTAGAAAACACTTGGTATCAAGAAATAGCCAATTATGACAAATATATAGCCCAGGGAACTTTTTGCAATGATACTAGCATAACTAATTCTTCAGGGACAACTAATTATTATGGTGCTTATCAAAGAGTATACGTTGATAATGAGCCTACTTTAAAGTGTCCCGCTACTGATCAAACTTATGGAGGGTATTATAAAAGCAAAATAGGATTATTATCAGTTGATGAATTAGTAATGGGTGGATACAGTATAGAAGGAAACACTAATAATAATTTTTTATATTCCAGTGATGGTAGCTTTTGGAACATGAGCCCTGGATTTTCTGAAAGTTCAACTGTATATTCTGGAGGAGTTTTTAATGGTAATACTAACGGTAATGTAGATAGTTTTAATGTATTAAACGGTTTAAGTGGTAGTTATTTATTTACTTCTGATAAGCTAGGTGTTCGACCTGTTATAAATCTAAGATCGGATGTAGCCATCGCCTCAGGAGATGGAACAGAATCTAATCCTTATGTAGTTGAAACTTAATATAATGATTTAGTAATTCATAAAATATTATGAATTGCTTTTACTATTAAAGAATAGAGGTATATTATGAAAATTAAAGATGGAAATAAAGCAGTATCTGATGTTGCTTATCTTTTTAGTGAATTATGTGCAATTTATCCTATAACGCCATCTTCTCCAATGGCATCTAATATAGATAATTTAGCTATTAAAAATCAAAAAAATATGTTTGGGGATACAGTTAAGGTTATTGAAATGCAAAGTGAGGCAGGAGCGGCTGGGACTTTACATGGTGCTTTAAGTGCTGGAATATTAGCTAGTACTTTTACATCATCTCAAGGATTACTTTTAATGATTCCTAATATGTATAAAATAGCCGGGGAAATGTTACCAGCTGTATTTCATGTTGCAAGTAGAAGTATTTCGACTCATGCTTTATCAATATTTGGCGATCATCAAGATATTTATGCAACTAGACAAACTGGATTTTGCATGTTAGCTTCTTCCTCTGTAGAAGAAGCTCAAAGTATGGCTGCCATTGCTCATTTATCTGCAATAAGTTCTAGCTTGCCTTTTTTACAATTTTTTGATGGATTTAGAACTAGTCATGAAATTAATACTATTGATGATTTTCCAACTGATAAAATTATTAATTTAGTTGATAAAGAAAAAATTAATGAATTTCGCTCTAGAGCTTTAAATGTTGGAAATAATATTCAAAAGGGAATGGCTCAAAATGAAGACATTTATTTTCAAACTACAGAGGCTCGTAATTTAAATTATGAACAAGTTCCTAACATAGTAGAAAATTATATGGATAAGATTAATGAAATAATGAATACTAATCTAAAACCATTTAATTACTATGGTGATAAAAATGCTGAGAATATTATTATAGCTATGGGAAGTGTTTGTGACACTATTAGATTGGTTGTAGATGATTTAAATAAAAAGGCTCAAAAAGTAGGAATGATTGAAGTTCATTTATACCGACCTTTTTGTAAAAATTATTTAAAAAAGGTATTACCAAAAAGTGTAAAAAATATTGCTGTATTAGATAAAACAAAAGAAGCTGGTTCAATTTATGAACCACTATGTTTAGATGTTATTGCCTCATTAAAAGATATGTCTTTAAATATTGTTGGCGGAAGATATGGATTATCTTCTAAAAATGTTTCACCAGCTCAGATAAAAAGTGTTTTTGATATGTTAAAAAATAAATTACAAGATCACTTTGTAATAGGAATAGTAGATGATGTAACTAATTTAAGTTTACCACTGTCTGATTATAAATTAAATGTAAAGGCAAATGAAGTTGTAGTTTACGGTTATGGTAGCGATGGAATGGTAAGTGGATGTAAAGAAATAGCAACAATTGTAAATACTGTTAATAATAAATTTGTTCAAGCTTATTTTGAATATGATTCTAAAAAAAGTGGCGGGGTTACTAAAAGTTCTTTAAGAATTGGCAAAGAAAAAATTAAAGCACCATTTTACATTGATAATCCTAAATGTGTAGTCATTACTAAAGATGATTATTTACATATGTTTGATACTATATCTAATATTAAAGAGTATGGGTTAGTTTTATTAAATACAACTCATGAAAAAGATATAGATGATTTCTTACCTAACAGTTTTAAAAAAAATATTATAGATAAGCATTTAAAATTGTTAGTTATCGATGCTTATAAGATAGCAAATAAATATAATTTAAGTGGTAAGATCAGTAAAATTATGGAAATTATTTTATTAGAATTATTAGGTGTTAGTGATGCTATAAGCATTTTAAGTGAACAAATAAGGCAAAAATTTCAGACTAAAGGTAGGGATGTAATTGAAAATAATATTAAAGCAATTGAAAACACCTTAGATAAAGTGGTTTTAATAGATGAAGATTTAAATGTAATTGATGAAAAGCCTCATTTTAGTCATAGTATATTTGATATAATTGAAAGAAGAGAGGGAAACACTCTAAAGGTAAGTGATTTATTAGAGTATGCAGATGGTGCAATTCCTTGTTCATTTTCTAAACATAGCAGTAGTGTTAAAGTAAGTAAGATTCCACACTGGAAAAGTGAAAATTGTATTCAGTGTGGAAAATGCTCTTTTGTATGTCCTCATGGAGTTATAAGACCATTTATTGTTAAAAAGGGAGGAATACCTTTACTTGGTGATAAAACTAATTTAAAACAATTTTTAATTGGCATTAATGGAGATAAGTGTACTGGATGTGGTTTGTGCATTAATGTTTGTCCAGGAATTTCTAATAAGAAAGCTTTGAGCTTTGGTAAAAATACAACATCAACTTATGTTAAAGAACTATTTGAAAGTCATGAAAATGAAGTTCCAGCTAATATTTTCAATGTAAAAAACAGTCAATTAATGAGACCAAAATTTTGTTATTCTGGAGCTTGTGCTGGTTGTGGTGAAACCTCTTATATAAAATTGTTAACGCAGTTACTGCAAGAAAAATTAATTATAGCCAATGCTACTGGATGTTCAAGCATATATGGTGGAAGTATGCCAAATACAGTGTATAATATTCCTTGGGCAAGTAGTTTATTTGAAGATAATGCTGAATTTGGTTATGGGATTTATATGGCTTATAAAACATTACGAAATAGAATTAGAAATTTAATGACTAGCACTTATGAGTATGTTGATGAACAAGTAAAAAAAGAGTACGATAAATATTTTAATAATTTTGATGATTATAAAATTACTTTACAAGTAAAGCAAAATCTAGAAAAAAGTAGTATTCCATCTTCTTTAAAAAAATTGCTTAATTATATTCCAGCCAGAGATGTATGGTGCATTGGTGGTGATGGTTGGGCATATGATATTGGCTTTAGTGGTATAGATCATATTTTATCTAGTAATGAAAATATTAATATTTTACTTTTAGATACTGAAAGTTATTCTAATACTGGAGGCCAAGCCAGTAAAGCAACAAGTAAAGGAGCTATAGCTGAATTTGCTAGCAATGGTAAAAAGACTAATAAAAAAGATTTATTTAAAATGGCTATGTCTTATCCAAATGTTTATGTTGCAAGTGTTAGTTTAATGGCTAATAATAATCAATGTATCAAAGCTTTTAAAGAGGCAATTGAACATAAAGGCCCATCAATAATTATAGCTTATAGCACTTGTATTGAGCAGGGTATTAAAAGTGGAATGGCTACTTCTTGTAATCAGCAAAGCGCTTTAGTAAATTGTGGATATTTACTTCTTATGCGTTATAGTAATAATAAATTATATTTAGATTCTAAAGAACCAGATTTTGAAAAATACGAAGAAGTCTTAAATCAAGAAGTAAGATATAATGCTTTAATGATAAAAAATAAAAAGCAAGCCCAAACTTTGCTTGCTTTAAATAAACAAAATGCGATTGATCGATATAACTATTTTAAAAACTTAGCAGAATAAAAAAAGAAACTGCCCCCCTGAAGAGCAGTTTCCAAAAAGAATAAAAAGGGGTTGGCTAGTGTGATACTAGCACCAATTCGCCTTAAAAGTGAATTGGTGCCTTATATACTAATGGAAAAGGTGTGAAAAGTCAACACTTTTTTTTAATTTTTTAACTTTTTTAAATATATCTCTTTTTGGTTTTAAAAGATAGACAAATAAATGTTTGTTTTATATAATAAAATTATAAGTAAGGTGTTATGATGCAATTAGAACAAATCTCAGGAATTGGCCCTAAGATGTTAGAAAATTTAGCAAAGTTAGGAATAAATTCATTTGAAGAGTTAATAACTTATTATCCATATAAATATTTAGTGTTAAGACCTAATTCTATTTACTCTTTGGAAAATGGTGGGGTATTAGTAGGGAAAATTGATAGTATTGCAAGAGTAGTTTATATTAAAAAAAATTTGAATTATTTAACATTTAGAGTTAATAGCAATAATAATTTAGTAAAAATAATTATTTTTAATAGAGCCTTTTTAAAATCAAAATTAAAAATTGGCAGTGATATAACTTTAATTGGAAAGTATGATAAACAGAAAAATACTTTTACAGCAAGTGATATTCGTTTTTATAAATTAACTAAAACTTTAATTGAACCTAAATATCATTTAAATAGTGGTATTAAAAATAATAATTTTCTTAAAATAATTAATAACGCTTTAGTTCAAAACTTTGATTTAGTAGATTATATTCCAGTATATTTATCTAAGACATATAATTTTTTAGATAAAAAAAATGCTGTTAAAATAATGCATAAGCCTTTAACAAGTGCTAGTTTAAAACAAGCTAAGTTAAGACTAATATATGAAGAATTATTTGTATTTACATTTAAAATTAATTATTTAAAATTCAAAAATACAATTAATTCGAGTAGTTTAAAAAGAGATATTGATTGTGAGCAAATTAAATCATTTATTGATCAGTTACCTTTTGCACTTACTTCAGATCAAACTACAGCTGTAGAAGAAATTATAAATGATTTTAATAGTAAAAAAAGAATGAATAGATTAATTTTGGGGGATGTTGGTAGTGGTAAAACGATTGTAGCATTTATTGCTTTATATGCTAATTATCTAAATTCATATCAAGCAGCTATGATGGCACCTACTGAAATTTTAGCTAAACAGCATTATGAGGCAATAAATAATATTTTTTCTAATTATAATATTAAGACTGCTCTTTTAATAGGAAGTTTAACCAAAAAAGAAAAAGTAAAAATAAAATCTGATATTTTAAATAATAAAATTGATATTTTAATTGGTACTCATGCTATTTTATCAGAAGATTTAGAATTTAAGAACTTAGGTTTAGTTATAACTGATGAACAACATCGTTTTGGCGTAAACCAACGAAGTTGTTTGCAAAATAAAGGCCAAAAACCTGATGTATTATATATGAGCGCTACGCCAATTCCAAGAACATATGCCTTAAGTTTGTATGGTGATATGGATACTTCACTTATTAAAACTAAACCTAAAGGACGTAAGCCGGTAAAAACTATAGTAAAGAAAAATGCTGAAATAAAAGATGTTTTACATCAAGTATTAGAACAATTAAAAATGGGTCATCAAATATATATTGTAGCTCCAACTATAGATCAAAATAGTAATGAATTAGAAAATGTAAATCAGTTAAAAGAAAAATTTAATAAAGCTTTTAATAATATTGTTAAAATTGGAGTATTACATGGTAAGCAACAGCCATCATTAAAAGAACAGATAATGTTAGACTTTAAAAATAAAAAATATAACATTTTAATTTCTACGACAGTAATAGAAGTGGGAATTGATGTAGAAAATGCTACGATGATTATTATTTTTAACGCAGAACGTTTTGGTCTTGCAACACTACATCAATTACGTGGAAGAGTAGGTAGAAATTCATTTGATTCTTTTTGCTATTTAATTAGTGATCAAAATCCAGAACGTTTAAAAGTTTTAGAGAGTAGTAATGATGGTTTTTATATAAGCGAGCAGGATTTCAAACTTCGTGGTGAAGGAGATTTGTTTGGAACTCTTCAAAGTGGAGATATGAATTTTAAAATAGCTAATTTACAAAGAGATTACAAAATCTTAATTCAAGCTAAAAAGGATTCTTTAGAGTTTTTAAAAAATAATATTGAAAGTAATTTTAAAAATGAAAAAATATATTCAAATATTATATCTAAAATGGATTTAATTGATTAAAAAAAGGGTATATAATATAGTTATTAGAGGTGAAGAAGATGGATAGAACAGCAATTAAGAAAAAGGCTTTTAATATAGTTTTAGATAATTTTTTTGTATGTTGGAAAGCACTAATTGTAAATGTATTTATTTTAGTTATTCAAGTAGTTTTATTTAATTTTTTATTAAAGGGATTAAATGATTCTTTATCTCAAGTTTTTTATTATATTTATAGTTTTATTACTATACCAATTTCGTTTGGAATAACCAAATATTTACTTAATTTAATATATAATAAAAACCCAAAGTTTTCAGATGTATTTTATTATTATAGACATCAAATTGTATCTGTAGTTATCCTCTCTTGTATATTAAATATGTTATTTAATGTGGGCTTGCTTTTATATATTATTCCAGCTGTCATAATATATTTGATGTTTTCAATGTCTCAAAATATTATAATTGAAAAGAAAACTAATCCCATTGAGGCTCTTAAAATGAGTATGGAATTAATAAAAGGGTATAAATGGGATTACCTAAATTTTTTAATAGGCTTTTTGGGATGGATTGTTTTATGCTTCTTTACTTTAGGAACAGCTTTTATTTTTGTTTTACCATATATTAGTATAGCTCAGAATTTATACTATATCGAGTTAAAGAAAATAAAAAAAGTAAAATATTAAGTAAATATAAAAAATACTATTGAAAAAAAATTATATCTTTGCTATCATTATTAACATAAAGGAGGTAATAAAATGTCTGAAAATAAGAAAGGGAACACTGTTTTACTTACAGTCATAGCAATAGCTACTTTGCTTGTTGCTATAGTAGGTGCAACATTTGCATACTTCACTGCTACTGTACAAGGTAATAATGAAGCTAGTTCTGTAGTGGTTACTACTGCATCATTAGGAAGTATCACTTATGAAAATGGTACAGAATTAAAATTAGAAAATGCTTACCCTGGAGCATATAGTAATGAGATTACATTCACTATTTCTGCAGCAGACAATACTGTAGAACTTCCATACGAAATTAAATGGGTAAATGTAACAAATGATTTTAATCCTGCAACTGAATTAGTTTATAGATTAAGTGGCGAAACTGATGGTTCAGGAACATTAGTAGATTTAACTGATGCTGATGGTTATGATGCTGAAACTCAGTATGCTACAGTTCCATCTGCTCCTACAACTATAGGTGCTGGAAGTTTATCTATAGGAGGAGAAACTCATACTTATACTATGCAAGTTCACTTCAAAGAAACAGCTGCTGATCAAAATAGTAACCAAGGAAGATCATTTGCTGGAAAAATTGAAGTAACTACTAGTGGATCTGACAACTTATATTATACTGATAGTGCTAGATCTGGTACAACAGAAATGCCAACTAGTGCATATTAGTGATAAAAAACTGCTTTGGCAGTTTTTTTGTTGGCTAATTTTAACTTGTAATTTTATAAACCTTAATATATAATCATAATAGAATAAGGGAGTGTCTAATGTGAAAAAAAGAAATATTTTAAAAAATATTTTGAAGTTTGTTACCGATGTTATATCTTGGACGTGCCTATGTTTATTAATTTTAATTGGTGTATGTATGGTATGGTATTTTATTTCTGCTAAAATATATGAATCTAAAGGAGAAAAATACGAACCATATTTCTCATTATACACTATAATAAGTCCAAGTATGGAACCTAATATAAATGTATATGATGTTATATTAGATACTCGTGTAGATGATCCAAAAACTATTAAAGTAGGGGACGTTATTACTTTTATATCAACTGGTTCATTAAGTAATGGAATGACTATAACTCATAGAGTAGTCGAAGTTATTGAAAATGAAGACGGTTTGTTTTTTCGAACTAAAGGAGATAATAATCAAACACCTGATGCAGCTTTAGTTTTATCAGAAAATGTATTAGGAAAAACACTTTTAAAAATCCCTCAATTAGGTAGAGTACAGTTTTTATTAGCAAATAAAGGAGTTTGGTTTATTGTAATATTAATCCCAGCATGTGGAATTATAATTTATGATTTAATTAAACTATTTGAAACTTCTAAAATTAAAACTAAAGTAGAAAATGTTTTAGCAAAATCTGAACCTGAGGAAGACCCAGAAAAAATTCAAAGAGAGAAAAAGCGTAAAGAAGAACTAAAAAAAAGGTTGCAAAAAGAAATTGAATTTGAAGAAGATGATGTTGAAGAAGAAAGAAAATGGGAGTAATATTAATTACTTCTTTTTATGGTTGTATGAATTGGAAAAATTTATATTTTATGATAAAATAATAAATATATAGAATAAAGAGTCTGAAATGGAGGTTGCAATTTGAAAAATAAAATGTTATCAAAATTTTTAAAACGTCAAATATTTGCAATCTGTTCATGCTTAGTAATTGCTATTTTTGGAACTGTATTAGTTTCATCAGCTCTTTTTACTACTTCAGTTTCTAGTACCAAAACCCAGGCAGTAAAAACAGGTAATTTTGATGTAAATTTTACTAATGGTTCTGTTATTAGTGAAGACGTTTTTATTTCTTCTGATAGTGACGGCCTTGCTAGTGATGGTTATACGTTTACCGTAAAAAATACTGGATCTATTGAATCAACATATGAAATTTTATTAACTAGAAATACAAGGTCTTCTCGTTCTGATTCGAACTTAATAGATAATCAATATATTAGGTACTCACTTGATGGTGAGGCACCTAAGAGCTTAACTTCTAGTGAAATAAAAAGTGGATCGGGAGATGAATATACTGTATATCGTATTAAGACAGTTAATTTATCAGCAAGTAGTACAAAAGATCATGTTCTAAGAGTTTGGATTGATCAAAATGTTGCAACATCTACTGCTATTAATAAATATGTTGATCTTTCTATTCAAGTACAAGCAATTGCAACTGATGTTGGCAGTGACTTAGGATATCCTTTTGTATTTACAGGAAGTGAGCAAACATTTACTGTTCCATATACGGGAACTTACACAATTAGTGCAAGTGGCGCAGAGGGAGCTATCGGTAATTTATATAATAAAGAAACTACATTAAAAGGAGGCAAGGGAGCAACTATTAGTGCTGATTTTGAATTAAATAAAGGAGATGTTTTGCACATTATTGTTGGTGGAAAAGGAAGCACTACGACGGGAACTTCTTCAAATGGAGCTGCTGGAGCCGGTGGTGGAGGAAGCTTTGTCTTTAAAGAAATTTCTTCTATAAGTAATTCTAATTATCAATTTACTAAAGGATCAAAACGCTATGATGTACTTTTAGTGGCAGCCGGTGGCAGTGGAACAGGCGATATAGGATATGGCTATGAATATGCGGGATATGATGGTAATGCTGAGGATTTTTATAGTCCTTCTAATTTTAGAACATTTAGTACAACCACAGCAAGTCCTACCGGTTCTACAAGTTCTTCAGGAGTTTTAGGAATACGACAATATATATCTTATGATTTAAAAGGTGGACGTTATTCGGTAAATGGAAGTACTTGTCTAGGTGGCTATGGTGGTGGCAACTGTAATACTAGTTATAGAAGTTATGGTGGTGGCTGGGCTGGAACTAGTTATGTTACTTACTCATGGTCACAGGGAGATAATACTGTAGGAATAAATGGTAATAATGAAGGCAATGGTTATGTTAATATTAAATTAAAAAGCTAAGAGTGAATATTTCTTAGCTTTTTTAAATGTAACTTAAAAAGTTAAGTATGAATATAATATGAGTGAATAAAGGAGGTTTATTAATTGAAAAAAAGGGTAGTGGCATTTATTATTATTTTAGTGCTTTTAGTTGGCTGCTTTATAGGATTTATGCAGTATAATAAAAGCAAGGATAAGAATAAATTAACTAAAATTAGAGTAGCCGAAGTAACTCATTCACTTTTCTATGCTCCGCTTTATGCAGCAATTGAAAATGGTTATTTTGAGGAAAATGGCTTAGAAGTGGAATTAATATTAACACCAGGAGCAGACAAAGTAAGTGCTGCAGTATTATCAGGCGATGTTGAAATAGGGTTTTGTGGACCAGAAAGTTCTATTTACGTTTATAACGGTGGAGAAAAAGATTATATTAAATCATTTGCGGGACTTACTAAAAGAGATGGGCAGTTTATTGTATCTAGAGAAAAAATAGATGATTTTACTTTAGAAGATTTAAAGGGAAAAGAAGTACTTGCTGGAAGGGCTGCTGGTATGCCAGAGCTTAACTTTGAAACTGCTTTGAATAATAGCAATATAAACATTGAGGATGTTGATATAAACACTAGTGTAGAATTTGCTGCATTATCAGGAAGCTTTATTGGGGGAGTCGGTGATTTCGTAAATCTATTTGAACCTAATGCAACAAAATTAGAAAGTGAAGGGTATGGTTATATAGTAGCATCAGTAGGATTATTATCTGATGAAGTACCGTACACTGCGTTTAATGCCCAAAAAAGTTATATCCAAGATAATAAAGATATAATAGAAGGGTTTACTAATGCTATAAATAAGGGTTTAGAATATGTTGCTGAAAATGATGCAGAAACTATAGCCAAAGCTGTTATTGATCAATTTCCAGATACATCTATGCAAGATGCAATAACAATTGTTCAAAGATACAAAGAATATGATTCATGGCTTAGTAGTCCTTTTATTAGCGAAGAGAGTTTTATTAATTTAGAAAATATTATGTTAAAAGCAGATTTAATTGAGGATTATGTACCATATGCTGATTTAGTAGAAAATTTTTATGAAGAATAATATATTACAAATTAAAAATTTATCTAAGTCTTACTACACTAAAAATGGTGAAATTAAAGCAATTGAAAATATAAGTTTAGAAATAAATGAAGGCGATTTTATTGCTGTTGTTGGATCTAGTGGTTGTGGTAAGTCCACTTTGCTATCGATAATAGCAGCATTAGAGGAAAAAAGTGCCGGAGAAATAATTTTTAATAAAAAAGATTTTGTGATTGGTTATATGTTACAAGATGATGCTTTATTCGATTGGTTAACTATTAAAGATAATGCTTTATTAGGTTTAGAAATAAAGCATCTAAAAAATTCTAAAAATATAGAATATGTAGATCAATTACTTAAAACCTATGATTTAGATAATTTTAAATTAAAATATCCTAAGGAATTATCTGGAGGTATGAAGCAAAGAGTTTCTCTTATTAGAACTCTTGCTATCCAGCCAGATATTTTGCTATTAGATGAACCATTTTCTGCTTTAGATTATCAAACAAGATTGGCAGTATCTGAAGATGTTTATAAAATAATAAAAAAAGAAAATAAAACAGTAATAATGGTGACTCATGATTTGGCAGAGGCTATAAGTCTTGCTGATAAAGTAGTTGTACTCTCAAAAAGACCAAGTAAAATTAAAACAATTTATAATATGAAATTTCCCAATAACTTAACTCCAATTTTAAAAAGGCAAACAAAGGAGTTTAATATGTATTATGAACAAATTTGGAAGGATTTGGATGTAGTTGTCTAATGAAGCAAAAGCCTTTTTAAAAAAAGAAAAAAGATTTAATTTATTAGTACACATAACTCAAATTTTCATGATTGTACTAATATTAGCTTTATGGGAAATTTTATCAAGATATGGAATTATTAGTAAGTTTATTTTTTCGTCTCCAAGTTTGATATTAGAGACAATAAAGTCTCTATTTTTGGAAGGAACATTATTTAATCATATTTTTACTACTTTGTTTGAAACAATTATTGCATTTGTATTAGGTATTTTATTAGGGTTAATTATTGCAGTAATTTTATACAGTTTTAAATTTATTGCTCGGGTTTTTGAACCATTTTTAACTTTAATTAATTCATTACCTAAAGTAGCATTAGGACCTATTTTAATAATTTGGATTGGAGCTAATACTAAATCAATTATTGCTATGGCATTATTAATTAATTTAATAGTTAGTATTATAAGTATTTATACTGGTTTTTTAAATACAGATTATAATAAAATAAAATTATTAAAATCATTTGGAGCTGATAAAATACAAATTTTAAAAAAGTTAATAATTCCATCAAGTTATCAAACTATTATTTCATCTTTAAAATTAAATATTTCAATGACTTTAATCGGTGTAATAATGGGAGAATTTTTAGTTTCTAAAGCTGGATTAGGATATCTAATTATGTATGGTACACAAGTATTTAATTTAAATTTAGTAATGAGTGGCATATTTCTATTGTTAATTTTTTCTTATATTTTATATAAAATAATAAATTTAATTGAAAAAAGATTGATTAAAAATTAATCATCTTTTTTTGCAAATAAATATAATTGGCATTTTCTTTATATTTTGCTATAATATTCTTAAAGAATGAAGGGATATAAATATGGCAAAAAAAGAAATCAAAGAATCAAAAGATAATAATCAAGATATTAAAGCAAATCAAACTCAACAGCAAAAAAATAATGATAATCTAGGTGAACAATCAAACAAATCTTCAATTTTAGAACCACAAGTTATTGGACAGTTACCGTTTGAAAAACAAAAAAGTAGTTTTTGGTTATTTATTTTTTTTGGAATATTAATTGGAGTTGTTTTTGGGCTTCCATATATTAATGATTACATTGAAAGTAAAACAGCAGTAAAAGAAGATGATAATACAAATATTGAAGATCAACCAAATTCAGAATCTAATCTAGAAGACGTTGAAGATGTTATATATAGAGAAATTGATAAAAACACGATATTTAATGTTGAGACATTAAGATTTAATGAAATTAGCAAAGAATTTACTGATGATTATTATTTAAATATGAATGTTACTAATAATGCCAATGAAACTTTTGACTTTGATAATTCTAATTATTTTGTTGAACTATATACAGCAGATAAAACATTGTTAGAAAGAGTAAAACTAACGAATTCAGAGAATATAGCTAGTGGACAAACTGTTAATGTTAAATTATTAATTAGTGAAAATTCTTATAATAATGCAACTTTATTAACTGTGTCTTTAAAAGAAGAAACTGATTATCCAGAAGTAGAATTAACTAAAAGTTTAGACGATAAAAAAATGTTGGCATGTACTAGTCAAAATAATACGATTACATATTATTTTGACTCTAACAATGAATTAATAGAAATAACTGATATATTAAATTATCCATTAGAAACAGGTAAAGAGAATGAATATGCTGAGGCAATAAATCAATATACTAATAATGTTGCTAGTTTGAACAATATTGAAGGAGTATCTTCAAGTCTTGCTCAATCGGATTATTCTTTTACTGTAAATACGCAAATTGATTTAGAAACTGTTAATTTTAGCAAATTAGATAATAAATACTATTTTGCTAAAGGAACTTTACCTAAAGTAGTAGTATTTGAAATGGAATCTATGAGATATAGTTGTGAATAAGGAAGTGACTGGATGAATTTTCACATAAATGATTTTGATGGACCATTAGATCTTTTATTACATCTTGTTAAACAATCAAAAATGGATATTTATGAAATTCAGATATCACAAATAGTAGCTCAATATTTAGATATAATCCATGAAATGCAAAATTTAAATATTGACATTGCTAGCTCTTATTTAGTTATGGCTGCTGAGTTGCTACATCTAAAAAGTAAATTATTAATTAATAAATCTATTGAGCCTGAAGAGGAATTTGAATTTAATAGTGAAGAAGATCTAAAAAAGCGTTTAATAGAATATCAAAAATATAAAGATATTACTAATGAGTTAAGATTATTAAACGAAAAAAGAAATGAAGTATATACTAAAGATCCAGAAAATTTGCACGAGTATTATGAAGACAAAGTTATGGTTAATGAAAGTATTACATTAGATGATTTAGTAAATGCTTTTTTAAGTTTTAAAAAAAGAGAAGAATTATTAAAGCCGGTTGAGACAAAAATTACTAAAAAAGAAATAAGTGTCGAGGAAAGAACTGTTTTTATTCGTGCTTTTTTATCTAAACAAAATAAAGTTAATTTTATGGAACTATTTGATACTTTGACTAAAGATTATGTTGTTGTAACATTTTTATCTATTTTAAATATGAGTAAAAATAATGAAATAAATATTACTCAGAAAGATAATTTTGGAGATATTTTAATTGAGAAAAGAGTGTAATTTATGAATTTATTAGGAGTTTTGGAAGGGATACTATTTGTAGTTGGTGATGAGGGAATAACTTTAAAAACATTAAGTGAAACTATTAATATGCCCATTGAAGACACTAAAAAATTATTATTAGAATTAAAAAAAAAATATGAATCTGATGATAGGGGAATAAGAATTAGCTATTTAGGAGATGCTTTTAAACTAACTACAAAAAAAGAACACAAAGATTATTATCAAAAATTAATAGAAAATCCTGACAGCAATATGCTTTCTCAAGCAGCTTTAGAAACATTAGCCATAATAGCTTATAATCAACCAATTACTAGAGTAGAAGTAGATGAAATAAGAGGTGTATCTTCTGGGCATATGATTCGTAAATTAGTGGCTAAAAACTTGATTAAAGAAGCTGGGAAATCCACTTTGCCGGGAAGACCTAATTTATATAAAACAACTAGTGACTTTTTAGATTTTTTTGGATTATCCACAATTAATGATTTACCCAAAATTGAAAATGATGATCCTAAATTAGTTGAACAAAAAGATTTATTTACTTCAATATATAAAGAAAATAAAGAATAGTAATAAAATATTAATTTTTCATTTTTATTTCTAATTAATTGTTTAATCGTTTTCTAAGGTTGTTATCTGAAGATTATAATTTTTTTATTTGTTATAATCTTTTTTTTAAAATTTTTTCTAACAAAATTACTAATAGTTTTTTTATTTCATCAACTATCATTATTAAATAATAAAACTTCAAAATTAAGCTGAACTAATTATTAATTATATTAGTTATTTGATAATATACATCATACCAGGTATATGCTCTAAAAATATTTTTGCCATTACACATTTTATTATATCCAGCATTAAAACAAATTACAGGTATAATCTTGGATATATTATTAATGTTTTCAACCTTATCTTCTATCATAATATCTATATTATTTTTCTTGCATATTTCAAGCTTATCTTCAGGGCTAAAAATTATTTTATCATAATTAATTTTGTTACGTTTTAACCAATCTTTTACGATTTTTCTCATTTCTTTTCCTAAGTTATCATTTCTATTTGTAAGATATCTTGCTGTGATTATATATATTTTATAACCATTATTTTTTAATTTATCAATAACTTCATTTGAAAATTTTCTTGCCGGTTCATTTTTAGCATAGTCATATAAATAATAGTTCCAAAACTCAGAATCCATTTCTTTTGTTGCATTAAAAACAACATCACTATCATAGCCATCTGGAACGACAATATTTTTATTATATTTTAAGAAAAATTTACTTCCAACATCTAATTGCCATTTTTCAAAATCAGTTAAAACACCATCTATGTCTATTCCTATTTTCATAAAACCTCAAATATTATTCAATTATATTATTTTTTGTTATCTTAAATTAAGATATTTATTTATAATGATTATATCATAAAGATTTTTATATAAGTAAAAAATTAGTTATATTTTAATATTGTTTAAGTAGAAGCGATATTACTAAATTAAAATAAATTTTTATATCTTTTTACTAACTCTAATATTTTTTGTTTAGTATTCACTTTTGAGGGAGGTATTTCTTTATGATAATTTTCTAAGATTTTTGCATTTTTTTCTTTTGTATCTTTATGCGGACTATCTAATGTAAAATCAAATTCATCATCAGCAAATGAAAATAAATCATTAGTTGGATACTGTATTTGAAAATCGATTATTGGTTTAAAATGAAGTGACATTCTCCAATCATCTAGACAAGCACTATTAGAGGTTTGATATAAACATCTAGTTATAAAGTCTTGTAAATGACTGTTATTAGAGTTTGAATAATTTTTACAAATATCCATATATTCATGTAGCATTAAACTGTACTTTTCATATACTTCATCTTCATGTAATTCACTTTCATAAGAAGGACCAATATCATATATTCTTTTTTTTATATATTGATATATTTCTATATTTTTTAATTCGCTAGAATGTATAATTTTAATTTTATCTATATTAAAAATGTATTTATAAGTATCATAATCGGTAATCATTCCCCATGTTGTATCAATAACTGTTCTTTTATTTTTAAAATTTATTACGATAAAAGTATGTTCAAATTTATCAATTTTGCTATTAGATTTTTGATTATAATGATTTGCATAATTTATTAAATTACAAGTGATTATTTCGAAATTATCAAAATATAAACTTAATGCAACAGCACAAGCATGACAATACCCTCCAGAATAACATGATTTTAGTAACGCTTTAACTGGAAAACATAAAAAATAGTAATTAGGTAAATTTTGTAAAAATGCTGCATAATATTTTGCTCTTTCAATTTTATATGGTCTGTTCCAATCATCATTAATAAGGCCAGTCCACCAACCAGCAGCTCTTTTATAACTTAAATAATCGTAAAAAATGACTTTATCATTATCTTGTGCATCTTTCATTCTTTGTTCATACAAATCCATAATATCTCCTTTTTAAAAACTGTTTTATATAATATCATAAAGGCTAAATTTTGCAATTTAATTTTAAAGATTAATAATATTAATGGAATTATTATAAATAAAAAAACAACTCATAACCAGAGTTGATATTTATATCAAAAGTTCGAATAATTCGAACATATTTCTAAAATGGTGCCTGTGGTGGGAGTCGAACCCACACGATATTGCTATCACTGGATTTTGAGTCCAGCGCGTCTACCAATTCCGCCACACAGGCATAATATAATTATAGCAGATATTTAAATTTTAATAAAGATAATATTAAAAAATTGCAATAAAAAAGTACTTTAATTCAAAAAGTATCTTTTATTAATATGGAGAAGGAATAGTTGTAGTTCCACCATCTGATGTTGCATAATCAGTATAATATACTTCATCTCCATTATCAGTTGCACTTAATTAAAGACGAGCTGCAAAAGTTTTCCCTTGGTTACTATTTTGATTAGCTCCAGTTTCTTTAAAATGAAGTGTTAAAGTACAAGTTTGAGTTACACCAGAATTAATAGTTCCTGATATAATATTTTGAGCATTAGTACTTGTAGATGGTGCAGTAGTTTGAGAACGATTAGGACCAGAGTTATTACAAGATATAGAATATACTAAATCTGATTTTACAGCAAAATTATTAGTAAGTCCAGCTGCTCACTGAATTGTATAAGTAAGAGGAATATCAGCATTATTTTTTATTTCAAATGTTTTAGATGCACTTGCTCCTGGATAGGCGTTAGTTAAATTTATTGTATCAGTATCAGCAAATGAAAGCGTTAAATTTTTAGCTGTAGTTACAATAACAGAACTTGCAGTAGTATTTCCCGTAACTGATGCAGTAAAATATGCATAAGTCCCGGCAATTAAAGCCACCAATATAGTTAAAACAACAACTAGAGTTAAAACAATATTTTTATTAATTATCTTATTACTCAAGTTATATCATCTCCTAAAGTAATTATATCATAAGAATTGAAAAACAAAATTAATAAATTGCAAAATAAAATTGTAAATGAATAGAATTTAATATAGTAAGCTATTTCATAAATTCTAATAGTTGCTAAAATAAAAAAGATTAGTTAGAATATAGATAAAGGGGAATTTTGAATTATTGATATTAAATTATGACAAATATATTTATATTAGTAAAAGGATTATGATTATGAAAAAAAATAAAAAGAAAGAAAAGTTAACTTTTTCTAAAAAATTATTTTTATTACTAAGATTTGTAGTAATAATTATTTTAGTTCATAATATTATAATTAAAAATTATGAAAATGTTTTTGTTTGTATTTTAACCCTTATTTTGTTTGTATTGCCATTTTTTATTGAACATAAATTTAAGATAGAAATTCCTGATTTTTTAGAGATAATTATATTGTTATTTATATTCAGTGCGGAAATTTTAGGAGAATTAAATTCTTTTTATACATTATTTCCAAATTGGGACACTATTTTACATACGGTAAACGGTTTTATAATGGGAGCCATTGGTTTGTCATTAATTGATCTTTTAAATAAATCTAAAGAAACTAAGATTAATCTTTCACCAATTTTTGTGTCAATAGTTGCTTTTTGTTTTTCTATGACTATAGGAGTTTGTTGGGAATTTTTTGAATTTGGAATGGATAATATTTTTAAATTAGATATGCAAAAAGACACTATAATTAATGAAATTAATTCAGTAAGTTTTGATGAAGATAATTTAAATAAAGTACATCATGTACAAATAGATTCGATAATAATTAATGGTCAGGATTGGCAAAAGTTATATGGAGGATATATTGATATTGGCCTAATAGATACAATGGAAGATTTATTTGTTAATTTTATAGGAGCATTAACATTTTCGATAATTGGATATTTTTATAGTGCAAATCACTCTAAGCATCAAATGAAAAGATTGCTTATTGTATCTAATTAATTTAAATCGACCTTATCGCCTTGATAAATATTTCTTTTAACCATTTCTTTATCGATATCATTTAAAACACAAAATTTTTTTAATAACCAAGAAGGTGCAACTAGATCTTCTTTTTTTGGATCCCCCGTTATACGATGAATAACAATATTTTTATTTAAATATCTTAATTGTTCACATACAATATCGATATATTCATCTTTGTTAAGAACATGAAATTTTTGAGTATTATATATTTGTTCTAGTTTAGTATTTTTTAATATATATAACATATGAATTTTAATGCCATCAATTTTTAAGGAATTTAAATACTTAGCGGTTTGTATCATATCGTTTTTAGTTTCATATGGTAATCCATTAATAATATGTACAACTACATTTATATTTCGTTTTTTTAACTTTTTAACCATCTGTTCAAAATTATTTAAATCATGTCCTCTATTAATAAATTTCAGAGTTCTATCGTGCATTGATTGTAATCCTAGTTCAACTGTTAAAAAAGTTCTTTTATTTAAATCTGTTAAATAATCTAAAACCTCTTGGCTAATTGCATCGCTACGAGTAGCAATATTTAATCCCATAACGTTGGGAAATTTAATTACTTGTTCATATTTTTCTTTTAAAATATCTAAAGGCGCATAGGTATTAGTATTAGCTTGAAAGTAGGCAATATATAATGCATTTGGCCATTTTTTATCCATTTTAGTTTTAATATTGTCAAATTGTTCTTTTAAATTTTTATTCTTATCTCCAGCAAAATCACCACTACCTGATAATGAACAAAAAATACAGCCCTGGTTATTTTTAAAATTAGGACATGAAAAATTACCATTTAAACTGATTTTACTGACCTTTTTTTTAAATTTAGTTTTATAATAATAATTCAGCGTATGATATCTTTTATTATCTAAAGATTTATCAAACATAGTACCACCATTTAAAATTATAACATTAAATAATGAAATTTGAACACACTATAAGTGGTGGTTTAATGAAACTAACAGAAATGAAAAAATTTAATTTATTTGTTTTTTTTACAATGCTGGCTAAATTTTCAGTAGATTTGTTTTTGCCAGTTATTTTATATAAATTAAATTATAGTATTAATTTTATTTTATTATTTTTATTAATATCTTATATTTTCAATATTATAATTGCTATTCCTATTACTAAAATAGGTCAAAAATATAGTTTCAAATACTTATTACTTATTAGTTTAATATTTTTTGTTTTACTTTATTTGGCTGTTAGTTTTATGAAAAAAAGTTTATTATGGTTTGTAATTATTGTTATTTTAAATAGTCTTTCCAATACTATGTATTATTTATCTAGACATAATTATGCATCTTTAGCATTAAATAAAAAAAATAAATCTCTTGGTGTAGGGAGTATATTAAATGTAACAATTTTAGCTAGTATAATAGCTTCGTTGGCTTCAAGTTTGTTGTTAGAAAAAATATCTATGAAATATGTAGTTATTATAGTTTCTATAACTTATTTTCTAGGTTGTTTATTTATTTTTAAGATTAAAAGTCCTAAACCTTCAACTCACGATAGTATATTATCTGTTCATAAAAAATTACCTTTAAATTATAAAATATTTTATTTATTAGAGCAGTTTAAAGTGCTTTTTTTTACACTTTATCCATTATATGTATATATTTATATTCAAAATACTTATACTTATATTGGCATTTTATACCTTATTACAGGAATTGCTAGTATTATTTTTATTTATTTTTATACTCATAAAAATAAAAATGGCGATTATCTTAAAACAGCTAGTATTTTATTAAGCATATTGCTTTTTTTAGATATGTTAAATTTAAATAAATATTTGATATTAATAATTGTTTTTTTAGAAGGATTATTTACTCGATTGTATGATTTAAGTATAACTAAAAATATGTATGCAATGCAAAAATCTATAGAAGGAAGTTCGTATTTTTTATATATGGAAATTTTATATGAAATAGGTAGAATTGTTATAATTAGTTTAGTATGGATGTTTAAATTAAAGTTAAAGACTATTTTATATATTTGTATTATTTTTATATTAATAAGCGGATTTATAAATTTAAAAATAGAAGATTAATTTTAATATGTTGTCTAATAATGTAAAAATTATTTTTAAATTTATAGAAAAAGAGTTCTTAAAATGATATTATGAGAATAGAGGTGGGATTTAAAGATGAGTAAGATTCCAGAGTATTTAAAAATAAATACTGATAATGCAACTTCTAAAGAAGAAGCCATATTTAAAGGGCAAAAGTATCGAATTACAATATTAAGTGAGCTTTTAATTCGTTTTGAATATGCTGAGGATGGTATCTTTTTAGATAGACCAACTGAATTAGTAATTAATCGTAATTTTGATGTCCCTCAAATGGAAGTTGATGAGGATGAAAAATTTCTAATAATTGATACTAAGTATTTTAAATTACAATATATTAAAAATCGTCCTTTTATTGGATCAAAAGTTGCTCCAGATGCTAATTTAAAAGTAACTTTAAATGGAACTGATAAAATGTGGTATTTTAATCATCCAGAAGCTAGAAACTTTGGAGCAAGCAGTATATCTTTAGATAATAGTGAAGCAGATGTTAAACTAAATAAGGGATTATATTCAACAGATGGATTTGCTACATTGGATGATTCTAAAACATTAATAATAGATGATGATGGATCTCTAATCAAAAGGGATGCAATAAAAATAGATACTTATCTTTTTATGTATAGGCGTGATTTTGGACTTTGTCTTAGAGATTATTTCCATTTAACTGGATATCCGGCTTTAATTCCTAGATATGCTTTAGGAATTTGGTGGAATAAAAATGAAGCATATTCATTTGAAGATGTGAAAGATTTATTAGTTAATTTTAATAAATATGGAATTCCAATGAGTGTTTTTTTATTAGGTGATAATTGGCATATTAAAGATGCTACTCAACCTGATAAATTGAAAACCGGATTTACTTTTGATAATGAGGCTTTCCCTGATCCTGAAAATTTAACAAGCTACTTGCATGATCGAGGAGTGTATATGGGACTTAATATCGATCCAAGTGAAGGTATCATGCCTCATGAAAAAGCTTATTCAGATATATCAACAGATTTAGGATTAGCTGATAAAAATGTTATTCCATTTAATATATTTGATAAATTTTATATTGCAAATTATTTAGAAAAACTTATTAAACCATTAAATGATATTGGTACAGATTTTATTTGGATAGATTATTATAATAAAGAAGATTTATTGTCATTAAGAGCATTAAATTATTATCAATTTAACATGTATAAACAAGGACCTAATCGTCGTGGATTTATTTTATCTAGAAATGGAGGAGTAGCTGCTCATCGTTATCCTGCACTTTATTCAGGACAAACTATAGTTAGCTGGAAAACTTTAAAAAATTTGCCATTTTATAATAGTGCAGCTAGTAACATAGGACTATCTTGGTGGAGCCATGATATAGGTGGATATAAAGATGGAATTGAAGATTCGGAGTTATATGTAAGATATGTTCAATTTGGAACATTTAGTCCAATTTTTAGATTTGCATCTAAAGAAGGACGCTTTTATAAAAGAGAACCATACAAATGGGATGTAAAAACTTTAGGAATTGTAAAAGAATATTGTAATTTACGACATCGTTTAATACCTTATTTATATTCTGAGGCATACAAATATTCTAAAACAGGTCTACCATTAATCCAGCCCATTTATTATATAAATCCGGAGATTTATGATGAGCCATTATATAAAAATGAATATTTTTTTGGTGGGGAATTATTTGTTTGTCCAATAACTTCTAAAAAAGATTTAGTAATGGATCGATGTGTTGAAAGAGTATTTTTACCTAATGGTGTCTGGTATGATTTTAAAACTGGTAAAAAAATAATTGGCAATAAAAGATATGTGTTATTCTTTAAAGATGAGGATTATCCTGTATATGCACGTAGTGGATCGATAATTCCTTTAGCTATTTTAGAAAAAAATAAAAATGATACTAGCCCACCAAAAGCCATGGAAATACATATTTTCCCTGGAAAAAACAACTTTTATAACTTGTATGAAGATGATGGTGTAACTCGTTTATATGAAGATGGATATTATATTATAACTAGAATTGAATATAATTATCTGGCAAATAATTACACTTTAATTATTAGACCAATGGAGGGCAAAAGTGGTATTATTCCTGATACTAGAGATTATAAAATCAGATTTAGGAACACAAAACTTGCCGATCAGGTAACAGTATCATTAGATCAAGATAATATAGCTTTTACCTCATATGTAGAAGATGCAGATTTTATAGTAGAAGTAAAAAATATTTCTACACTTCGTCAATTAACAATTAATTGTCGAGGTCAAGATATTGAAATTGATGCTGTTAGATTAATAAATGAAGATGTTGAATCAATAATTAATGATTTGCCAATCCCAACTATTTTAAAAGAAGAAGTTGCCAATATTTTCTATAGTGAAGAAGAGATATCTAAAAAAAGAATTAGTATCAAAAAATTAAGAAGAAAAGGCTTAAAAGAAGTATTTATAAGTATGTTTATTAAATTACTTGAATATATTGCTGAAATATAATCTAAAAAAAGAGAACATCAATTCTCTTTTAATTTGGCTTTTTTTTAACTAAAATCAAATTAGAATTAAAACCCATTGTTTTAATAAAATAAATTGAAAATACTTCTTTATTAAACATGCTTTTAATATCTTTTTGAGATAATAAATTAAGATTATTTATATCAGCCCAAAAATCGCCTTTTAAAATTTTAACAATTTTTTCAAATAATTTTCTTGGTAACCAATGACAAAATGGTAAAAAAGTATGCATCTCTATTGGAAAATATCTATTGGGCGTAGTAATAAAAACATTTTTAGATACCCTTAAACATTCTTCTAAAAAAAATTTCTGATCGTTATGATTTCCTACATGTTCTAATACTGCAGAGCAAAATAGCTGATCAAATTGATTATCTTTAAAGGGAAGAGGTTCTTTAGCTTTATTTTGGACAAATTCTTTTAAACCATATTTTTGACACAAAAAATTATAATCTTCTATTGATGCTATTGTTAATTTATTTTTATAGGGATATAATTTTTCAAAAAAATTAGAGTCAGCCAAGGAAGTATCTGGAGTTACACCAAGGTCTAATACCTCATCAGTTGGTTTAGGATTACAAAATTCCAAAAATTTATTGTACATTTTATTCCTTGCTTTAAGAGAAAATTTAGTTTTAATTTTAAGTAAAGGGTTATTATATCCAAAATAGTCAATAACTTCATTATCCTTTTTGCTAATATTTAATTTTTTCTTTTTCATAATTTTACCTTCTAATCTAAAAATAATATATTATATATTTAAATTCTAAAGCAAATCCTATTTAATTGACAAATTAATGTAAATGTGCTATAATTAAACTAGCAATGGGGATTGGTTAGTTTAATTATCATGTGTATTTCAAAAGAATCCTTATTGTTAAGGATTTTTTATATTAAAGGGGGATTTGGTTATGAAAATTATGTATAATGGAAAAATAGTTGATACTAACGATATGAAAGTACTTGGTGGTAATTTTGAAGGAATGGTGTATGAATATAATGGATCAGCTTTAAAAGTTTATCATCAAAATCCAGACAAAATAGTTTTGCCACAAGATACTTGTAATGATTTTACAAAAATAAAGACAAATGCTATATTAATGCCAGATAATCTTGTATATGCTTATGATGAAAATAATCAATTGTATTATCGCGGTTGTGGAACAAAACTAGTTAAAGGAGAAATTCCACTATCAGAAATGTGGCAAACACTATCAAAAGATAAATTACAACAACAGGGTGATATATTATATGATGATTTAGAAACTCTTACAAACAATAATGTTGAGATTTCAGATTTAGAATGTTTGGGTAATTTTATATATAATGGAAATATGTATTTTTGTGATTTTGGTAATTTTAAATTTAGTACTATGCCAAATTTGTACAATAGTAATTTAAACGCTTTAAATGAAGCTTTGCATAGTCAATTAATACTTTTGGGTAAATCCAAAGAATTTCTAGAAGAAGAATTTTGTAATATGACAAATTCTAATTTGGAATTTACAGAAGATTTTTATAATTTTATAATGAAAATTTATAACGATACTTATGAGGAAAATTTTTTGTATCTATATAAAGATTATTTAGTATTTTTAGAAGAAATATTAGAAGAATATGGTAGTATTGAAAATTATAAAATGGAATTATTAAATAATGCTTTGGATAGTGGAAGATATGAATTTAATGAAGAGGAAAATGTGGAAGCTTTAAATAAAGTTTTACATTAATGGGGTGTCTATGAAAATAATGTATCAAAATGAAATATTAAACACTGATGATTTAGAAAAATTAGGGTATGGTGATGAAGGTGTAGTTTATAAATATTTAGATAAAGCTTTAAAAGTTTATTGGCATACGCCACGAAAAAGAATTTTATCTTATGATTTTTTAAAAGATTTAATGACTATTAAGACACAAAGAATTTTACTACCAACCGATTATATTTATAAATTAGAAGATGATGATTGTGGATATTATAATGGATATTCTATTAAATTAATTGATCATAAAATACCTTTAACCAATATTGAATTAACTTTAGATAAATTAAATTATGAAGAAGAAAAAATAATTAAAGATTTAGAAATATTAGAAAAAAACAACTTAGAAATAATTGATTTAGCATCAAAAGGGAATTTTATTTATAATAATGAATTCTATTTTGTTGATCCTGGTAGTTATCATTATTCTAAAGAACAAAATCTAGGGATAAGTAATTTAAATGAAGTTAACAATGCTTTAAATACTAATTTGTTTTTAATGAATAATAAAAAATCAGATTTAAAAAATGAATTAAGTGAAATATTACAAATAGATAAAAATTTAATTACGGATGATATATTATCTTTATGTAGGCAAATTTATAAAAATACAACATCTACTATTCAATTTACTAAAAAAAATTATTTTACCTTTTTAAAAGAAGTTATAAGTTATTATCAAAGTATAAAAAATTATAAGTTACAGTTAATTAGACAAGCTTTAAGCAATCAGAATATAGAAGATAATTATTTGGAAGCTCAAGATCAATTAAAAAGGATATTATCTTAGAAAGTGGCTAAAAATAGTTGAATAAAATATTTTAATTTATTATAATAAAAGCAAGCGATGAAAAAAGAGTAGTAATATAATAATGCTTTATAAGAAAGCTAGTGGTTGATGTAAACTAGTAAGTAAAATTATATGAACTTGCTTTTGGATGTGATGGGCTAATCTCCCTTATAGATATCAAGGTAAGTAATACTTGCAAATTAAGGTGGTACCACGGCATTTCGTCCTTAGGAGAAATGTCTTTTTTTGATTTTTGAAAGGGTGAAGTTTTATGATCTTTAATTTATGTTTCTTTGCTGGTATTTTTGTCATTGGATTTATAATATTTTATTTAATAAATCTTAGAAGAGTTAAGAAAAAAAAGTTTAATAAAATTAAAGAGGCGAATTATTTAATTGGCAGATTTAAATTAGATAAGCAAAAGATTAATTATAACAAGCTGATTATATTTATTAGTTTAGTAAATTCTTTTATAATAGCATTTGTATGTACAATTATTAGTATTATTCCTTTAGAGTTAATTTGGAAAATGTTAATAGGATTTGTAATGCTGTTTATTATGATTTTTCTCATATATGAATTGATGGGGAAAATATGTTTAAAGAAAGGTTGGGGAAAAAATGCAGGAATTAAATCACAAAAAAATAGAAAGTAAATGGCAAAAATATTGGGAAGAACATGAAACCTTTAAAACTGATGTTTGGGATTTTAGTAAACCAAAGTATTATGTTTTAGATATGTTTCCTTATCCAAGTGGAGTAGGATTACATGCAGGGCATGTTTCAGGATATACTGCAACAGATATTATTTCACGTATGAAAAGAATGCAAGGGTTTAATGTATTACATCCAATGGGATATGATTCTTTTGGATTGCCTGCAGAACAATATGCTGTTACTACTGGTAATCATCCAGATGGATTTACAAAGAAAAATGTTGAATATTTTACGCAGCAATTAAAGTCATTAGGTTTTGATTACGATTGGTCTAAAAAAATTCTTACTAGTGATCCCAAATTTTATAAATGGACACAATGGATTTTTAAACAACTATATCTTGATGGATATGCTAAATATGTTGATATGCCAGTTAATTGGTGTGAAGAGTTAGGCACAGTTTTATCTAATGATGAGGTCATAGATGGCAAATCAGAAAGAGGGGGATATCCAGTAGTTCGCAAAAATATGAAACAACTTTGCATAGATCAGGTAGCTTTTGCAGAAAAATTATTAGAAGGATTAGATCACTTAGATTGGCCAGAATCTACTAAGGAAATTCAAAGAAATTGGATTGGAAAAAGTATAGGAGCTCATGTAACTTTTAAAGTGGCTGATTTTGATGAAGAATTTGTTGTTTTTACAACAAGATGTGATACTTTATTTGGGGCTACTTACTGTGTTTTATCTCCAGAACATAAATTAGTTGATAAAATAACTAGCGAAGATAAAAAGCAAGAAGTAGCTGACTATAAAAAAATATGTGCCTCTAAAAGTGATTTAGAAAGAACAGAGTTAAATCATGAAAAAACAGGAGTGTTTATAGGAGCATACGCTATTAATCCTGTTAATAATAACAAAATTCCAATTTATATTAGTGATTATGTTTTAGCAAGTTATGGTACAGGAGCAATAATGGCAGTTCCTGCTCATGATACAAGAGATTATGAATTTGCTACTAAATTTAATATTCCAATTATTCAAGTTCTAGAAGAAGAAACGGGTATCAAACAGGAAAATGAAACCAAAAAAGAATCTATAGTTGCTATTATTTATAATAAGAATAGTAATAAATATTTAACTCTTAATTGGAAACAAATGGGAGGACGTCTATTTATTGGAGGCACCAAAAATAATAATGAATCTTCTTTAGAATGCGCACTAAGAGAAATAAAAGAAGAAACAGGATATATAAATGTAAAATTTATTAAAGAGCTTCCAAGAATTAATCACCATTATTATGCTAAAAATAAAAATATTTATTTTAATACTGATGCTACGCCCTTGTATTTTGAATTAATTGATGAAAAACAAGTAAAACAAAATTTAGATGCTGATGAAAGTTTTGAAATAGAATGGGTAGATGCACAAATTATTGAACAAGAAGTTGTGGATGAATTACATAAAAAGTCATATGAGTATACTTTAAATAGCGGAGCAATGATAGGTGATGGAATTCATATTAATAGTGAATTTTTAAATGGCCTTAATAAAAAAGATGCTATTAATAAAATGTTAGAATATTTGGAGCAAAATAACATTGGCCAAAAACATGTAAATTATAAATTTAGAGAATGGATATTTGCTCGTCAAAGATATTGGGGAGAACCTGTTCCAATAGTTCATATGGAAGATAACACCGATTATGTTTTAGAAGACATTGAACTACCATTGGTTTTACCTAAATTAGAAGATTATCAAGCTCATAATGGCAAGGCGCCACTAGAAAATGCTACCGAGTGGAAAAATTATGTTTCTAAGGATGGTAAAAAGGGAATTAGAGAAACATCTACAATGCCAGGATCAGCTGGCTCTAGTTGGTATTATTTTAGATATATTGATCCTAATAATGATAATATGTTTTGTGATCCTAAGTTGGCTAAGCATTGGTTACCAGTAGATTTATATTTAGGTGGCCCAGAACATGCTGTAGGTCATTTAATATATTCCCGAATTTGGAATCGTTATTTATATGATAAAGGATTATCTTTTGTTAAAGAGCCATTTAAAAAATTAGTTCACCAAGGAATGATTTTAGGAGAAAATGGCATAAAAATGGGAAAAAGATATCCTGAATATGCTGTTGACCCTAAAGATATATGTGAAAAATATGGTGCAGATACGCTAAGATTATATGAGATGTTTATGGGACCAATTGAGGCTAGTAAGCCATGGAGTTCCAAAGGAGTAGATGCAGCTCGTAAATTTATTGAACGAGTTTGGCGCTTTTTTACTAATAAAGAAAATATTTCTAATTCAGAGGTTAAGCAACTAGATAAAATTTATAATACAACTGTAAAAAAAGTTACTAATGATTTTGAATCATTAAATTTCAATACAGCTATTTCGCAAATGATGATTTTTGTTAACGAATGTTATAAAATAGGAACTTGTTCTTTAGAATACGCTCAAGGATTCATTAAAATGATTAGTTGTATTATTCCACATACTGCTGAGGAAATATGGCAAATACTTGGTCACAATGAGACTATAGCCTATGAGTCATGGCCTAGTTATGATGAATCTAAAATGGTTGATGAAAATGTAAACATTGCTATATCAGTAAATGGAAAATTACGAAATACAATAAAAGTTCCTTTAAATAGCGAAAAATCTTATGTTGAAAAATTAGCATTAACTGATCAAAAGGTTAGTAAGCATTTAGAAAATAAAGAAATAGTAAAAATTATATTTGTACCAAATAAAATAATAAATATAGTAGTAAGGTGATGAGATGAATAATAAATTACCTAATCATGTTGGTTTAATTATGGATGGTAATGGACGATACGCTCAAAAATTAGGGAAGCCTAGAAGTTATGGGCATCAAAAAGGTGCTCAAAATTTAAAAAAACTTTGTAAATATATTTACAAAAAGAAAATCAAATATTTGTCAATTTACGCTTTTTCTACAGAAAATTTTAACCGTCCGCCAGAAGAAGTAGACTATTTAATGAATTTGTTTGTAAAGATGTTTACAAAAGAATTAAATTTTTTAAAAAATGAAGGCGTAAAAGTTATTTTCTCAGGAAAAAAAGATAATTTAAATAAAGATGTTTTAAATGCTATGAAAACAATTATTAAAAGTACTCAAAATAATCAAAAAGCAGTTTTAAATATTTGCCTAAATTATGGGTCACAAGATGAAATAGTTGATATGGTAAAACAAATTTGTAATAAAGTAGTTTGTAATGAACTATCCATAAAAGATATAAATAAAGAAGAAGTTTCTAAAAATTTATATCATAATTTACCACCACTTGATTTAGTTATTAGAACAAGTGGAGAACAAAGACTTAGTAATTTTATGTTATGGCAATCTGCTTATGCTGAATTTTATTTTCCTGAATGTAACTTTCCGGAATTTGATGAGCAACAATTAGATAAAGCCCTGGAAGTTTATGCCAATCGTGATCGACGTTTTGGCTTAATAAAAGAAGTAATTTAGAATCTATTAATATCTATTATTAATAGATTTTTTATATAAAAAAACCTCTAATATATAGAGGTAATTTTTCAATATGGTAACCCGTACGGGTTTCGAACCCGTGAATACCACCTTGAGAGGGTGGCGTGTTAAGCCGCTTCACCAACGGGTCATATTTGGCTGCCCCAGTTAGATTCGAACTAACGGAATGTCAGGTTCAGAGCCTGATGCCTTACCACTTGGCTATGGGGCAACAACAAACAAATTATACCATTAAATGTTTAAATTGTCATTTATTTCTTTATTTTTTTATAAACTAATGGTGTAGATTCATTATAGTTTAATCCAGTTAATGAAGAAATTGGTCCAAAAACATTTAAGACTTCTTCGCTAGATTTAGATGGATCTTTAATTATTTGTTCTATTTGATTAATTATGTCAATAGATTCAAATTTTGCTTTTCTAATTAAAGAACACATGCCTGATTTTTCATATTGTTTAGTATAAGGATTTTCCCAGATTATTGGGATATAATCATAAAGATCATATTTATGTCCATTATCTGGATAAATTAAATTTCCTATTTTAATATTTTCATCTTGGTTAAATTCATCAAATGTTTTATATAAATTTTTTTTAATTGGATTAACATTATAACGATGCTTTTTTATAAATTTTAAGTCTTTTCCTAAATTATATGTTAAATTAAAACTCATTTCATGGTTGTGATATGTTTTTTGACATGCATAATCAATCACATTTTGCAATCTCCAGAATAATATTGAATCATTTTGTTTAGTATCAAATAAATAATTTAATGTATCTTCTAAAGATAAATTATAATATGATGCCCAGAAATTTAAACTAGCAATATCGTATCTTGAGGCATAATTATCTATTGCTGCTTGAGTAACCTGTGGTTGCTCTTCTTTTAAAATTTCACTTTCAATAAAGGCATTTGTATGTTTATCATAAATATAACTACTTATAAAACCATATAAAAAGCTTTTTAGATTATTATCATAACTTAAATGATTGATTTTAATATAATTAATAAAATGATAAACGAATTGATCAAAATCTTTGTGTTTTAAATTATTAATTTGTTGATAATTTTTTAAATAGGTATATGGACTAGAAATAAGTAAATCAAAACCCCCCGTAGCATTTTTAAAAGTTGCTTGTTCAAGGTTAACATTATCTAAATTATTAACTACTTCATTACCAAAAATTCTTTTACTTATATTGCTTAACATTTAATCCTCCTTTGAATAATTAGTATATTAACATGTTCAATATTAATTGTCAAACAAATGTCTACAAAGATAATGTTTTTGAGTTATTTATTAAATATAGGATATAATAATTTATATAATAAAAAGGAGTTTAATATGAAAAGAAAAATAAAAAAAGTACTTACTTTAGAAGAGGTAGAATTAACTGATAGATATTTTAGAGCTGCAAATTATTTATCTGCTGCTCAATTATATTTATTAGATAATCCTTTATTAAAAGAAGAATTAAAACCTGAGCATATCAAAAAGAAAATAGTAGGACATTGGGGAACTACTCCTGGACAAAATTTTATTTATGTTCATTTGAACAGAATAATTAATAAATATGATTTAAACATGCTATATGTTTCTGGTCCGGGTCATGGTGGTCAGGCAGTTGTTAGTAATGTTTATTTAGAGGGGACTTATTCTCAAATATATCCTAATGTATCACAAGATTATGAAGGATTAAAAAAATTATGCAAGCAATTTTCTTTTCCTGGGGGAATTTCTTCCCACGTTGCTCCAGAAACTCCTGGATCAATTAATGAAGGAGGGGAACTGGGTTATAGCTTAGCTCATTCTTATGGAGCAGTTTTAGATAATCCTGATTTAATTGTTGCATGTTGTATTGGCGATGGGGAGGCCGAAACTGGCCCCTTAGCAACAAGTTGGCATATAAACAAATTTATTAATCCTAAAACGGATGGAGCGGTTTTACCTATATTACATTTAAATGGTTATAAAATTGCTAACCCATCAATATTAGCAAGGATTAGTGAAACTGAATTAATATCTTATTTCCAAGGTTGTGGTTATAATCCTATTGTTGTAGAGGGAAATGTTCCCAAAATAATGCATCAAAAAACGGCCTCAGCATTAGAAGAATGTGTAAGCTCAATTAAAAATATTTGGCAGAAAGCTCGTCAAAAAAAAGTTGAGGGACGTCCGCTTTGGCCAATGATTATTTTAAAAACTCCTAAAGGATGGACTGGGCCTAAAATTTTTGAAGAAAAGCAAATTGAAGGGTCATTTAGAGCACATCAAGTTCCAATTACAATTGATCCTAAAACGCCACAAAATATTAAATTATTAGAAAATTGGTTATTAAGTTATCGACCAAATGAATTATTTGATGAGGATGGAAAGCTAAAACCAGAATTAAAAAAATTAGCTCCAAAGCCAGGAAAAAGAATGGGCGAAAATATGCATGCTAATGGAGGATTGTTATATAAGCCCCTTAGAACTCCTGATTTTAAAAAATATGGTATAGATGTTAAACCTGGAGTTACTGAATCACAGGATATGTTAGAATTAGGTAGGTATATTAAAGATGTTTTAGCTTTAAATGAAGAAAATAAAAATTTCAGGATTTTTGGTCCTGATGAGGCTTTATCAAATCGCTTAAACCATATATTTGAAGTTACAAATCGTCAATTTGATGCAAATATATTAAAAACAGATGAATACTTATCATCTAGTGGAAGAGTAATAGATTCTTATTTATCAGAACATGTTTGTCAGGGTCTTTTAGAGGGCTACTTACTTACCGGAAGACACGGATTTATTCATAGTTATGAGGCATTCATTCGTATTATTGATTCGATGGTTAGCCAACATGCAAAATGGTTAAAGGTTTGTAATGAATTGGATTGGCGTGCTGATATAGCTAGTTTAAATATTATATTATCATCTCATGTGTGGCAACAAGATCATAATGGATATACTCATCAAGATCCAGGATTTTTAAATCATTTAGTTACCAAAAAAGCTGATATTGTTCGTATGTATTTACCAGCTGATACTAACTGTTTAATTTCTTGTTTTGATCATGTTATTAAAACAAAAAATTATATTAATGTAATAGTAGCAAGTAAGCATCCAACTAAGCAGTGGTTATCAATGGATGAGGCAGTAAAACACTGTACGAAAGGAATTGGAATTTGGCCATTTGCATCTACTTATGTAAAAGATAATCCAGATATTGTAATGGCCTGTTGTGGAGATACGCCAACATTAGAAACAATAGCAGCAGTTGAGATATTAAAAGAAAACTTTCCTCAATTAAAAATTAGAGTAGTTAATGTCGTAGATTTAATGAAATTACAATCAAATACAATTCATCCTCATGGGCTATCTGATAATGATTATAATTCTTTATTTACAACAGATAAACCTATTATATTTGCTTTCCATGGATATCCTTCTTTAATCCATGAATTAACATATCGCCGCCAAAATCAAGATTTACATGTTCATGGATATTTAGAAGAAGGAACAATTACTACACCATTTGATATGCGTGTTCAAAATAAAATTGATCGTTTTCATTTAGTCTTAGATGCTTTAAAATATTTATCAATGTTAAAAGATAAAAGAGCAGCTTTAGAAGAATGGTGTAAAAATAAATTAATTGAACATAAAGAATATATTCATGAATATGGAATTGATTTAGATGAAATTAGAAACTGGCATCTAAAATAATATACTTGAAAGAAGAATTGGAATTTGCTATAATTCTAAATAGAATAGCGAGGGATACATATGCTTGATAAAATAAGTATAAAAAAAGACGATGGAACTGTTGCTGATGCAGAGTTAATTACTGCTTTTGAAATTCCTGATTTTGGCCGTAAATATGTAATTTACACTTTTAATGAACCTGATCCTAATGGACTTGCTCGTCTTAGTGTATCACAATTAATTGAGGCAAATGGAGCTTATCAATTAAAAAGTATTGAAACAGAGGATGAGTGGACTAGAATTAAGGAAGTTATGCGCGAAATTATAAAAGGAGGTAATTAAAATGACTACTTTTAATTATATACCAATTGATTTAAAACTTCCGTTTATGACAACTGCTAGTAATACTCCTAAATTAATTGCAGTAAAAAAGGATGCTTCAACTGCTATGAAAACTCATTATAAACCAACTGTTGTTAATCCCACAGTAAATAATATTCAACAGTCAAGTGTTGCACCTCAGCCAGCTCCTGTTCAAACTCCTGTTACAAATGTAGTAAATGGTGCTGAGTTTCAGGCTCCACCTGCTGAATTAGCTCCTGATGCACCAATTGATACAATGGTACAACCTTTTGATATAAATTCTCAAATTGATGTACCTGATACATTAGATACAAATCCGGCTATTGATATAACTATACCTTCTAATAATCAATCTACTAATTCAGTTTCCAACCAACAAGAAGAATCATTTGCTAATGCTATGCCATCAAATTCTTTAGATAGCAGTACGCAAATAAAACAAAATAATGTGCAAAGTCCAAATCAATTAAGTGATGAAAATTTAATTGTTGAAATAAAAAAATTAATTGATCAAAGTAGTATTAAAGATGAAGTTATTAAAACTGAAATAGAACTAGCAATAAGAAAAGCACTTAATGATGCTAAACTTTTAGAACAAATAAAATATGCCAATGCTGTAACTGAACTTGCCAATGCTACAGTAAATTTAGCAAAAACTAATAAGCAAAATTCTATTCAGAATATTGCCCCTCAAGTAGAAAGTTTGAACATGCAAAGAACTGCTTAAGTCATAGACTTAAGTTTTTTTCATATAATTTAATATGAAAAGCGATATAGAATATTTTTATAATATAAAATTAGATAGTTTTAACCAAATAAGAGATTATTATGCCTTTGAGCTTAACTTAGATAAATATTATTTTTGTCCTTTTAAAAGGCCATTAGAAGATTTTGAAGATTTATTAAAAGTTAGTAATGAATTAGAAAATAAAAATATTTTATGTCATAAATTTATGCTTAATAAAGATAAAAAATATATTACTACTATAAATAATCAAAATTATATTCTTTTGAGAATTAGGATAAATGAAGCAGAAGAAATAGATTTATTTGAGATTGAAAAAATTCAAAATAATTTAATTCTTAATTCTGAAAAAAGTAAATTATATCGTAATAATTGGGGTAAATTATGGAGTGAAAAAATAGATTATTTTGAATATCAAATTACTCAACTAGGAAAAGAAAAAGAATTGATTTTAAATACCTTTAGTTATTATATAGGATTAGCCGAAAATGCAATTAGTTATGTTAATAATACCGTAGAAAACTATACTCCTAGTTATAAATTAACTTTATCGCATAAAAGAATATATTATCCTAATTATGCTTTAAATTATTATAACCCATTATCTTTTATTTTTGATTTAAGAATCAGAGATATTGCCGAGTATGTAAAAAGTGCATTTTTTAATAATATTTATATTATTAATGATTTAGAAGCTTATTTTAAAAAAGCTAATTTATCTAATTATGAATACCGGTTATTATATGCTAGATTATTATATCCTTCATATTATTTTGATTTATATGAAGAAGTAATGAATCATCAAAAATCCGAACAAGAAATATTAAAAATTATTAATTTGGTAGATGAATACGAATTATTCTTAAAAAATGTATACCTATTAATAAGTAAATATAGTCCAATTGATAGTATAGAATGGATAATGAAAAAAGAAGCCTAAGCTTCCTTTACATCTTTAATTCCATCAATATTATCTTGTAACATACTTAACACAACAGATTTTATAGTATCATTACGATAAGCACAGCCACTACAAGCACCATACAATTTTACATAGACAATTCCATCTTCAAATTTTTCAAAATCAATATCGCCACCATCACTATTTAAGTATGGCTTTATTTCATTAATTATTGCTTTAATATTATCTTCCATTTTTTCTCACCCTTAAATATTATACAAAAATAAAAACTTTATGTCTATTAAATAAAATGTTATAATTTAAATGGTGGTTAACAATTATGAAATATAAGATAGGTGATATAATAAAATGCCGGGTTACAGGAATTGAAAATTATGGTTTTTTTGTTGAGGTTGATAAAAATTATAAAGGATTGGTTCATATTTCAGAAATATCAAATTCTTTTGTTAGAAAAATAGAAGATTACGTTTCTTTAAATGAACAAATAAATGCTAAAATAATAGATATTAATTATAAAACTCATCAATTAAAATTATCTATAAAAAACATAAATTATAATAATGATTCAAATTTTTCTGATTCAACTGGCTTTACATCTTTAAAAAATAATTTAAATATTTGGATTAGAGAAACCTTAGAAAAGAATAAAAAGTGAAATGATTCAGCATTTCACTCAGACTGTTGACAAAGTAAAAAATGAGTCAACAGTCTTTTAATTATGAAAAAAATATATTATAATGAATATGTAAGGTTGCTTTATTATTTCCAAATTAAAAGCTTACTAACCTTACTTTTTTAATATATTTTTGATATAATTATATCGGAAATAATAAGGAAAGTAAGTGATAGTATGTTAACAAAAAGACCTCAAAAACAATATATAAGTGAAATAGTAAATTTAGAAGATATGGTACCACAAAACCATTTCTTAAGAGTAATAGAAAAATATTTTGATTGGAACTTTATATATGAAGAAG
>CAMMOI010000003.1 GCA_946498375.1 uncultured Mycoplasmatota bacterium
TTAATATATTTTGGGATATTGGACTAATAAAGTTTATAAGACTTAGTATGAATGTAAAAATAAGAATTGAACTAATAAAAACGCCAAATAATTTAAGATAAGATATAATATTATTCAAATAAATCACCTAATTAAATATATGTATTGTTTAAAATAATATGATTTGTTCCATAATATATTTAGGTGATATTATGCAATTATTAAATGTAATTTTCCGAACAACGTTTTTTTATTTTTTTGTAGCTATTGCTTATCGAATTATGGGAAAAAGAGAAGTTGGACAATTGGGAATAATTGATTTAATTGTGTCAATACTGATTGCTGAATTAGTAGCTATTAGTATTGAAAATTTAAATGATCCAATTTTTTATACTATTGTTCCTATAGTTTTACTTGTTGTCTTAGAGTTATTTTTGGCATTTATTTCCGTTAAATCACGTCGTTTTCGAACTATTTTTGGCGGTAAACCATCTCTTATAATTTGCAATGGCAAACTAAATTTTAAAGAAATGGTCAAACAACGTTATACAATGGATGATTTATTATTAAGTTTACGTCAAAAGGAGATCAAATCAATTGAAGATGTTGAATATGCATTTTTGGAACCCAACGGTAAATTATCAATATTTAAATATAATATTTTTAAAACTAAAAGTAATTATCCAATGCCAGTTATAGTCGATGGTCAAATTCAGGATAAAGCGTTAGATTATATTCATAAAAATAAATTATGGTTAAAACATACTTTAAGTAAAAAAAATTTAAGGATTGAAGATATTTTTTATTGTTTTTATAAGAAATATAAATTATATATAATTAAAAGAACCGATTTAAAGTAATGCTTTAGATTTTTATCAGCAAAAAAGAATAAAGTAAATAATTAATAAAAAGCAGATAGAAATTGGCAAGAATTAATTCTATCTGTTTTTTTCTTATCAAAAATAAAAAAAGACATTAAGTGTAGTAATAAATTTATACTTAAGATAATTCTTTTTAATAAGTTTAAGGATTCTTTTGAAAGCATTAATTTTACAATCTTGTTTTTGTTTAACTTACTTGAAAATAAATATTTTGTGTGCTATTGTATTAGCTGAATAGGAAGAAGGATATTATGATAGTAGGATTAAAAAAAGACGTTAATTTTGCAAAGGTGTATGAAAAAAATAAGTTTACAAAAGAGGATCTTGAAGCTATAAGAGAAATGTTGCTTTGTGAGAATTTAAAATATAAGAAGGCTTTGTCTTCTTTATTAGAGGCTTATTGTGAAAATTTATATTGTTCTGAATGTAAGGGATCACTAAGAACTTCTAGTAATAGTGGTGTTTGCCAATGGAATAATGATATGTCCATCGCTTTGCCATTTAACGATGGTCCGCTAACAAGTTATCCCGCAAATTGTCCAATTAGAAAATTGCTTAAATAAATTAGCAAGGCATTTAGGCTATTAATAATAGGTGTAGTAGCACCTGTTTTTTGTTTTCTATTCATTATTACATATCTCATTTATTATGTGATAATTATATTATTTACGAAAAAAATTTATTCTATTTTTTGACAAATTTGCCAAGAATATAATTTTATGTTATAATTTAAATACTTAATCTAAGAGAGGATATAGGTATGATAAAATTTTTAAAAAGGGAAAAAACACTTAAAGCTGGAAAAATAACTTTAATGCTGTTTTTAAGCTTTTTGGTTAGTGGGGTAAGTATTAAAATTAATAATGAATCGGTTGATAGTAATGTCATTCAGGCATACACACCAAATAATACAGAGAAAGTATCTGATCAAGATAAATCAAATGAAGAGGTAACAGAGGCTGTAAAAGAAGAGATATCTCAAGTAGATAGTTTTATTCAAACCAATGAGGAAGCTTTGAGATTTTTTGCCAATGTTTTTGATATGAATTATGATGATGTTATCGTAAAAATAAGAGAAGCTAATACAAATGGTAATTCAGTAATTCAAAATAATATCGGCTATTTAGTAAACGCAAATAATGAAGTGTATGATTTTGGTAGTGTTGATCGAGGTATTTTAGAATTTTTCTTATATTTAGAAAATACTTATCCGGAAATGGTAACTTATGATTATCAGCCATACACCTCTGGTAATTCTGATTATGTTGCTGCTTTAGTAGAATATTTTAGTTATTTATATCCTAATGTTGATCATAACGTTATGTTAAGTATTGGTGCAGCAGAAAGTGGATATTATACATCTAGTTCTATGTTATATAAAAATAATGTATATGGGGGAATGTCTAGTGGCGGTTTAATTACTTATAAAAACATAGAATATGGGGTTATGAGTTATATTAAAAAAATGTCAGAAAGCTATTATGCTAAAGGACTTAATACTATTGAATCAATCGGATATGTATTTTGTCCAAAAATAGAAAATGGAGTAAAGACCGTAAGTTCTCATTGGTTAAATTTGGTTAATAAAGCAATGAATGTTTATACTGAGGAATTACATTATGTTAGTGTTGCTCAATTAAATGATTTATTATATAACATGTAATGACAAAAAAGGCAAAAGAAATATCTTTGAATATTTCTTTTTTTATGATATAATTTTTTTATAATAAAGAGGAGTTGAAAAAACATTATGTTTGGAAAAATCAAATATATAAGTGATAATGAAGCTCATGTTGAAAATGCTGCTAGTGTAGACATGAGTGGAGATTTGATGAATGTTCATGTTATTTTTGAAGACACAGAACAAAGAGTATTAGGAGAGGTAACAGAAGTTAATGACACAATTATTAAAATTCGTTTTTTAGGGGTTTTTAATGGAAAGCGCTATGTTAATGGTGTTATACGTAAACCAAAACTTTCATCAAAAATAAGAGTTATAAATAATGAAGAATTAGATATTTTAATGGGTGTAGATTCGGCAACTTCATTTTTAGTTGGAACCAGCTCTATATATAATCAACATCAAGTTTATGTTGATATAAATCAACTTTTTGCAAATCATGCGGCTATATTTGGTAACACTGGTAGTGGTAAATCTTGTGGTGTAGCACGTATTGTGCAAAATATTTTTAGTAACAAAAATATGGTACCCTATAATGCCAATTTGTTTATTTTTGATGCATATGGTGAATATAAAACAGCATTTAGAAATATTAATCAAATAAATCCATATTTTAGCTATAAATTTATCACAACCAATCCCCAAGATCCTGAGGATTCACCATTACGAATTCCTGTTCACTTACTTAATTTGGATGATTGGTCATTATTTTTACAAGCTGGAAGTCACTCACAAATTCCAATTATTGAACGTACTTTAAAATTAGCTAGGATTTTTGCTAAAAATGATGAAGTTGCTATGAGATACAAAAACCACTTAATAGCTAAGGCTTTATTAGCAGTATTATTTTCCAATCAAACAACAGCTCATAAAAAAAATGAGGTATTTACTATTATCGAAGCCTGTTCAACTCCAGAATTTAGCTTTAATACCGAAATTCAAGGCTTAGGTTATACTCGTATATTTAGTGAATGTTTTGAAATTGATTCCAATGGTAATTTTGGAGAAAGTGTTTTAATTACAGAATATATTTTAAAACATATTGATGATTCTTTAGAGACAACTCCTGAGCCAACAGATTCTTATTATACATTACAAGATTTTAGCAAAGCTATGGAATTTACATTGATTTCAGAGGGCTTTCAAAGTAATCAACAAATATATGATGATGCAATGTTATTAAAGGTTCGTCTTCATTCAACTTTAAATAGTAAAGTAGGAACTTTCTTTAGTTATCCTGGTCCAATTAGTATGGAAAATTATATATCATCTTTAGTAGCTGTAGGCCAAAATAAAAAAGCTCAAATTATTAATATCAATTTAGAAGATGTTGATGATACTTATGCCAAAGTAATTGTAAAAATTATAGCAAGATTTATTTTTGAATTTGCTAAATCACGTAAGCAACGTGCTTCAATTCCATTTAATTTATTTGTAGAAGAAGCACACCGTTATATTCAAAAAGATACAGATACTTTCTTACTTGGATATAATATATTTGATCGTATTGCCAAAGAAGGTCGTAAATATGGGGTATTATTAGATATAATAACTCAAAGACCAGTTGAACTTTCAGATACTGTTGTTGCTCAGTGTTCAAACTTTTTGATCTTTAAAATGACCCACCCATTAGATATAGAATATATTGGAAAAATGCTTCCTAATATTTCAAGTGATGTTTTAGATAAGCAAAAAGTATTACAGCCAGGAAATTGCGTAGGTTTTGGTAGTGCTTTTAAAATTAATATGATAGTCAAAATGGAAATGCCAAATCCAAGCCCATATTCAAATTCATGTGATGTCTCAGCAAGATGGAGACTTAATATTCAAAATGATGCTATGAATACACCTGTAAATAATATGACAAATAATTTTCAGAGTAATCCTATAAATTCTGGTATGCCTGGAGCATCAGGTAGAATGGTTAATCCTATTTTACCTAATTAAATATAAAATAGTTGTATAAATATAAATAAATGTGGTATAATAAAAATACCTAAGATATTAGTTTGTTTTATATAAAACCGACTAAGTGATACATTGGGAATCTAATTGCTTCTCCGTGTTGAAGACCGGACCATTAAGTGAATTCGGGATCCTAACGAGTTGCATGTGATGCCCACCTCGCGTGAGCGGGTTTTTATCACAGCAGGCTAATGTTCTTAGGTTTTAATATGGAGAAAAATAGATGAAGAAGTTTGATAGATTTGAGCTACTAGTGGGAAGCGATGGCTTAAAAAAAATTAAAAATAAACATATTTTGATTGTTGGAATAGGGGGAGTAGGAGGTTATACTTTTGAAAGCCTTATTAGATCTGGTGTAGAAAATATAATCATTATTGATAATGATTATATAGATAAGACCAATTTAAACAGACAAATATTGAGTTTAGAAAGTAATGTTGGTCAGATAAAAGTAAATGTTGCCAAAGCCCGTGCTAAAGAAATAAATAATCAGTGTAATGTTGAAACATTAAATTTATTTTTATCTGAAGATAACATAAATATATTAGATAACTATTCAATAGATTATATAGTTGATTGTTGTGATACGATAAAAACTAAAGTAGCTTTAATAAATTATGCTATAAAACATAACATAAAAATTATCTCATGCATGGGAAGCGGTAAACGCTTGGATGCTACTAAAATTACTATCACAACTTTAGATAAAACTAAGTATGATCCTCTTGCTAGAATATTGCGAAAAAAATTAAAAGCAGAAAATTTATCTTTAAAAATACCTGTAGTAAGCAGTATTGAACCACCTAAGAAAATTGATGGTGAAATAGTAGCATCTTGTTCTTACGTGCCTGCAGTATTTGGCCTTTATATTACTAATTTTATAATTAATGATATATTAAAAGCATCTAAATAGGATGCTTTTATTTTTTATAAATTCTAATAATTTATAAATTTGAATGACTTTTGTAGTGCTCTGCCAGCCAATTCATTTTTTCAATTTTAATTTGATTCATAATATTATAGATTATTTCTAAAACTTCTTTTTTATAATATAGTTTGAATTATTAATATAGCTTAGCTTTTTATATTCTTTTAAATACATAAAGTAGACATTGTCTTTTAAGAATTCATCTTAAATGTTAGCACCCAATTAATATTTATGCTTTAGCTATTAAAAAATCTATTAAGATTTTGGGATTTTCATTATGAAAAACAATATCATAAACAACATTTATTAAATCTATTTTAATATTTTTATTTTTTAATAATTGATAAATAGATTTAAGAGTATAATAACCTTCAACAGTATTATTTTTTAAATAATCATTTATAATATCAGGTGAGGTTTTTGATCCTAGTAACTTACCAAAAGAGAAATTTCTACTTTTACTACTTGTACAAGTAAGCAATAAATCCCCAATTCCGGCATAACTTAAAACAGTATTAGATTCTCCACCTAAATGATGAATTAAAGTTTTTAAATCATGAATTGCTTCTGTAATTAAGAACGTTTGAGTGGATTCTCCGTATCCAAGGCCATTAATTATTCCAGCAGCAATAGCAACCACATTTTTAATACTCCCACAAATTTCTGTACCAATAATATCACTGTTAGCTCGTAATTTAACTGTATTAGAGCTAAGAACTTTTTTTATGCAGGTAATAGCTTTTTGACTATTAGAAGCTATACTTAAAGCAACAGGATTATCACAAGCCATATCTATAGCAAAACTAGGACCAGATATTACAGCTAAATGTTGAGTATTTATGGTACTTAATACAAGTTCATCCATAAATTTATTAGTTTTTTGATCAATTCCTTTTGAAGCTATACAAATAATACTATTTTCATTAAGATAATTTTTAATAGCCGTAGTAGTTTGTAGAACATATGGTACTGCAACAACTAAAAAAATTATATCTTTATTTTCTACTGCTTGTTTTAAAGAAGTAGTAAATTTTAAATTTGCTGGTAAACTTATTCCCTTAAGACAAGATTCTAATTTATGTTCTTTATTAATTATATCAATTTTTTTTTGAGATTCGGACCATATAGTTATATCAGATGTATTTTTATTTATCATTAAACTTAAAGCTAAACTATATGCACCGCATCCAATTATACCTACTTTCATTGTTTATTCCTCGTTTCTACATCGTATTTTTTTAAAGCTGTTTCATATTTGTTATTTTTAGGATGATAATACTTTTTGTTTTTTATGATATCGGGTAAGTATTGTTGATATACATAAGAATTTTCATAATTATGAGGATATTTATAAGCGGGATTATGATTTTTAATATGTTTAGGTACATTACCTGTAGTTCCGCTATGAATATCGGATAAAGCCATATCAAGACCTACATGAGCACTGTTAGATTTAGGGCTTAAGGCAAGTTCGACAACTACTACCGAAAGAGGTATTCTGGCCTCTGGTAAACCTACCATTTTAGCTGCCTCAATAGCTGCCATAACTTTTGGACCCATTTGGGGATTAGCCAGTCCAATATCTTCATAAGCAATAACTGCTAATCTTCGACAAATACTATCTAAATCTCCAGCTTCAATAAGCCTAGCTAAATAATGCAAACTTGCATTTTCATCACTGCCTCTAATAGATTTTTGAAATGCTGATAAAACTTCGTAATACCCATCAGAATTCTTATCGTGGTAAAAAATTGGCTTAGAATTAATATCTTTAATAGTATTAATATTAATTTCATGATTATTTGAAGCATAATAAGCAACTTCTAATAAGTTAATAGCACTTCTAAAATCCCCACTTGAAATTTGGGCTATATAATTTAAAGCCTCATCATTTATTTTTATATCTTCTAAAGTTTGACAAGCTCGTTTTAATCCCTTTAAAATACCTTTTTTATCTAATTCATGTAACTCATAAATTTGAAGACGGCTTCTAATTGCCGGATTAATACTGTTATAAGGATTAGCTGTTGTTAGTCCGATTAAAATTATTAAGCCATTTTCAATATACGGTAATAATAAATCTTGTTTGTCTTTGTTAAGCCGATGAATTTCATCCATTACAACAATCATCTGACCTTGCATTTTTGCCTCTTCAATAACAATATCAAAGTCACTTTTATTATTAATTGTTGCATTTAAAAAACGATAAGGCATATCTAATTGTTTTACTATAACATTAGCAATAGAAGTTTTACCTATGCCTGGCTTTCCATATAATATACACGAAAATAATTTTTTATTTTCGATTAAATTTCTTAGTATTTTACCTTTTCCTACTAAATGATCTTGTCCAATAATCTCATCTAGAGTTGTTGGTCTAAGCTTGCTAGCTAATAACTCCATAAATAACACCAACTATTATTATATATCAGAAAAACTTAAAAAAGAAGATGTGGTGTGATAAAATGTTAATGTGATGTAAAATGATAGAAGAATATATAGATTATTTAAAATATGAAAAAAAATTAAGTGTAAATACTTTAAATTCTTATTCTAATGACTTAAAAAAATTTATGAGTTATATGAATTATAAACCTTTAACTACTATTAGTAAAAAAGATATTTCTAATTATATTAGTTTTTTAAAAAAATCTTCTATGTCTTCTAATTCAATTGCTCATAATATCACCGTACTTAATTCTTTGTATAATTTTTTGTTAGGCGAAGAGAAAATAAATTATAATCCGTGTGATAATATTTTATTACCCAAAATGGAGAAAAAATTACCTAATTATTTAACTGAAGAAGAAGTTGATTTATTATTAGATATTCCTCTAATAGATGCCTATTCTTATCGTAATAAGGCTATGTTAGAGCTTTTATATGCTACTGGATTACGTATTAGTGAGTTAGTGTCTTTAAAATTTGTTAATTTAGACTTAGAAAATGATTTTGTAAGAGTAATAGGTAAGGGAAGCAAAGAAAGGATTGTTCCTATTGGAGATATCGCTAAGAAATACTTGCTTATTTATATAGAAAATTATCGAAAAATTTTACTTAAGAATAAAACTTCAGAGTATATTTTTATTAATAATAAGCAGGAACAAATATCTAGAGTTGGCTTTTTTAAAATAATTAAAAAACTATGTTTAGAAAAAAATATTAAGAAAAATATTAGTCCTCATACTTTAAGGCATTCTTTTGCAACTCATATGCTGGCACATGGAGCGGACTTAAGAATAATTCAAGAACTACTTGGACATAGTGATATTGCAACTACTCAGATCTATGCTCATTTAGTTAATGATAAATTAAAAAAAGACTACGATGAATTTCATCCTCGTAGTCATAAAAATAATTGAAAATCTTTTAAATTCTAACGAGCTTTATTTTGGTTAGAATTTTGGTTTTTAGCGCTATTTTTTGCAGAATTTGAATTCTTAGCATTAGCATTATTTCTTGCAGAATTTGAATTCTTAGCGCTGTTTTGATTTCTTGCATTACTCATATTTATTTACCTCCCACTATTATTATGGTAAAAACAATATCACTTATTCATATAAATATTGGAAATATATGGTGAAATTTAAAGCAAAATCAATTATAAAATTCTTTTACTAATAAGATTCTATGTATAAAGCCTTAGCGATATATGGAGTAATTTCATTAATATCATACCAGCCAGAACTGTTATTGGCATTTTTTAAACCATTTGTATTAGATACATAGACCATATTATTATTATCAGTTGCAAGTAAAGCCATATAATGCGATGTGCTTGTCCATCTATTTTCTTTTTTTTGACTCCAAAGACATATAATAATAGGTCTGTCACTTTTTAAATGCTCAATTATTGCTTCTGAGGAAAGATGTTGTAAATCAAAGTAAAAATCTGAGTTACTAATTCCATAATTATTAGATAGTTCATCAGATAGTTGCGTATAGTCCATAACCGGATAATACTTTTTTCTTAAAGCCTCTGGATTATAATCTAGATTATAACCACTTAATATAATTGATAATACAGTAATTCCACAACCAGTATCTTTCATTAGTCCATTCCAATATTCTTTTTCTGCCCATGAAGAGTTACCATTTTGTTTATATTCTTTGTAAGTCTTATTATTAAAAGTGGTAAAAGTAGTAAAATATCCATCTTTATTATCAACTGATTTTTGACCAATCCCTTTATAATTTTTATTATAATCTTGTTTTATTATAAAATTGTTATAAATATTACTAGTTAATAAATTATATAGACCTAGTCCCATTAAAAAATGTTTTATCAAATATAGTAGCTAGATTAAATTATAATCTTTATGAGTGGATAGTTTTTAATCGAAATATTGTAATTATTATATATATTTTAATTGTTTTAGCTGTTATGGTATATAAATTTATCTCTAAGTATGTCAATGCAATAAGTGAGGTTTATTTTGCACTTGATAAAATATTAAAAGCAGATAATCAAGTAATTAAATTACCTAGTGAAGTAAGTATTTTTAGTGATAAATTAAATGAAATAAAATCAGACTATATTGTTGCTAAAAAAGAACAACAAGAATCAGAGGATAAGAAAAATGATCTAATTATGTATATGGCTCATGATTTAAAAAATCCGTTGACTTCTATTATAGGATATTTAACACTATTAAATGATGAGAAAAATATTAGAAAAAAGACTCAAGATAAATATATAAAGATTGCTCTTGATAAGGCATTAAGAGTAGAAGAATTAACTAATCAATTTTTTGATATAACAAGATATAATCTGCATTCCATGCCTCTTAATAAAACAGATATTAATCTTTCATATTTATTAAAACAGTTGGATGATGAGTACTATCCGATATATAAAAAACATCAACTTAAAAGTAAATTATCTGTCTTAGATAAAGTTATTTTTAATGCTGATGGTGATAAATTAGCTAGGGCATTTGATAATCTTTTAAAAAATGCTATTAATTATAGTATTAAAAATACAACAATATATATATCTTTATTAGAAAAAGATGATAAAATTTTGATTAGTTTTAAAAATAAAGGCGAAAAAATTCCAGAATATAAATTAAATAAAATATTCGAAAAATTTTACCGAGGAGATGATTCTAGAAAAAGTTCTACCGGTGGGGCAGGATTGGGTTTAGCAATAACCAAAGAAATTATCGAGTTACACAATGGAGCAATAACAGTTAAAAATGATGATGAATTTATTGAATTTAATATTGAATTTAAAAAATATGTTTTAAAATCTATTAAAAGTTGAACGAATACAAAAGTAATGATACACTATTTAATGATATTAAAGATATATTAAATAAATTAAAGTAATAAAATAAATATAAGGAGGATAAATGTTAGAACTTAAAAAAATAAGTAAAATATATGAAACAGATGATTTTAAACAAAAGGCCTTAGATAAGATTAGTATAAACTTTAGAGAAAATGAATTTGCTTCTATTTTGGGGCCAAGTGGTAGTGGAAAAACTACTCTTTTAAATATTATTGGGGGGTTAGATCAATATACTTCAGGGGATTTAATCATTAATGAAATAAGTACTAAAAAATATAAAGATCGAGACTGGGATTCATACCGAAATCATAGAGTAGGTTTTGTTTTTCAAAGTTACAACCTGATACCTCATCAAACAGTTCTTTCAAATGTTGAGTTGGCTTTAACTTTAAGTGGCATATCAAAAACACAAAGGCGTAAAAAAGCCAAAAAAGCTTTAAAAAAAGTTGGTTTAGAAGATCACATGAGCAAAAAACCAAATCAACTATCAGGCGGGCAAATGCAAAGAGTAGCTATTGCCAGAGCTATTGTCAATGATCCAGATATTTTACTTGCTGATGAACCAACTGGAGCATTAGATACTAAAACTAGTGTCCAAATTATGGATTTAATTAAAGAAATAGCTAAAGATAAATTAGTAATAATGGTTACTCATAATCCGGAATTAGCAAAAGAATACTCAACTCGTATTATCAAATTAAAAGATGGCAAAATTATAGATGATTCCAATCCGTATGATGGAAGTATAAATACATCTGAGCAAATAGAGACTAAAATCTTAAAGTCTAAAAAGACTTCAATGAATTTAAAAACCGCTTTATCGTTATCTTTAAATAATTTAATGACTAAAAAGGGAAGAACAATTCTAACTGCTTTTGCTGGTAGTATTGGAATTATTGGGATAGCTTTAATTCTTTCTTTATCAAGTGGGGTAAGTAATTATATTTCTAAAGTTCAAGAAGAAACTTTAACTTCTTATCCTTTAACGATTCAAAAAAGCTCTATAGATATTACCTCTGCTATAACAGAACAAAATGAACAAGTAAAAAAAGCTAAAGAAAGCCAAGAAAAGAATAAAATATATTCTAACAATACAATTACTGATACATTATCTTTAATTAGCAGTAAAATAAGCTCTAATAATTTAGAAGAGTTTAAAAAATTTTTAGAAAGTGATAAAAGCAAAATAAATGATTATACGACTGCAATAAGTTATGATTATGATCTAAATTTACAATTATACAAAACAGATACTGAAGAAGTAGTGCAAGTAAATCCTAATACAGTATTAGAAAGTATTGGAATGCAAACAAATGAAAGTACTAATTTTATTTTTAATGATGTATTTACAGAAATGTTTGAAAATGAGGAAATGAACAATAAAATGTATCAGCTTGTAAGTGGTAAAATGCCTCAAAATTATAATGAAGTTGTTTTATTAGTAGATGAAAATAATAGAATTAGTGATTATGTATTATATGCCTTAGGTTTAAAAGATCAGAAAGAATTAGAAGATTTTTATGAAAAAATATCTAATGGGGAAGAAGTAGAAACTGAAGAAGTTAGTTTTGATTATGATGAGTTAATTGGACTTTCATATAAGGTTTTATTAAATACTGATTACTATGAAAAAGAGCACGGAGTATGGGTAGATAAAAGTAAAGACACGGAGTATTTAAAGAAAAAATTAGCTGAAAGTCAAGAGATTAAAATTGTAGGAATTGTAAAACCTAATGAAGATTGGTCTGGAGCAACATCTTCGATGGGAGGAATTCTTTATACAAATGAATTAGAAAAACAAGTTATTAAACAAATTAATGATAGTCAAATCGTTAAAGAACAAAAAGAAAATCCTGATGTTAATGTAATTACTGGTTTAAAGTTTTCTAAAGAAGAATTTAGTGTTGATAGTTTAAGCAAAGAACAACAACGCTATTTACAATCCTTATCAGCAGAAGAACTGACAAATGTTATATCTAATTATCAAGAACAAGCAAATTCTACTTATGACAGTATCTTAGCAACTTTAGGCGCAATTGATTTAGATAAACCATCGGCTATTAATATTTATGCTAAAGATTTTGAAGCAAAAGATGAAATTAAAAATATAATTGAAGACTATAATAATGAGCAAAAAGAAAATGATTTAGAAGAAAATGTTATTAACTATAACGATATGGTCGGAATGCTTATGTCTTCAGTTACTAGTATTGTAGATATGATAAGCTATGTTTTAATGGGATTTGTATCAATATCATTAGTAGTTTCTAGTATTATGATTGGAATTATTACCTACATTTCCGTTCTGGAAAGAACTAAAGAAATCGGCATTTTAAGAGCTATTGGGGCTAGTAAAAAAGATGTATCAAGAGTATTTAATGCCGAAACCCTAATTATTGGTTTAACTGCTGGAGTAATCGGTATTTTAGTTACAATTATTTTAAATATACCAATTAATATAATTATTGAAAATTTAGCTAAAGTAAGTAATTTAAGTAAATTACCAGTAGGAGGGGCGCTAATTTTAATCTTAATTAGTGTTATATTAACAATGATTGCCGGATTGATTCCATCAAGAATTGCCAGCAAAAAAGATCCGGTAGATTCACTTAGAAGTGAATAAAGTAAAGGAGAATGGATATGAAAAAAAATATTAAAACAACAGAAGCAATTTTTCCAATGCCAGTATTAATGATTGCAACTTATAATGATGATGAGACGATTGATGTCATGAATGCCGCTTGGGGAATGATGTTAGAAAAAGATTATATAGTATTAAATTTAACAGAAACTCATAAAACCGTAAAAAATATCAAAAAAAGAAAAGCATTTACTGTAAGTATTGCCGATGAAGATCATGTAGTAGAAGCAGATTACTTTGGAGTAGTATCGGCAAATAATACAAAAGATAAATTTGGAAATAGTGGATTAACAGCTTCTAAATCTTCCTTAATAGATGCACCAATTATTAATGAATTTCCAATTTGTATAGAATGTGAATTTGTAGAATATCAAGACGATAAATATGGGTGTGGCGTGATTGGTAAGATTATTAATGTAAGTGCTGAGGAAAAAGTAATGAATAATGATAAAGTGGATATTACAAAATTAAATGCGATTGCATTTGATCCATATACTCACGGATATTATAAAGTTACTGATCGTGTGGGAGAAGCTTTTAAAGATGGCTTAAAATTAAAAAATAGAAGAGATTAACTCTTTTATTTTTTATTGCTATATTCACTCATTATAATCTGATACATTTCCTCAGGAGATTCTAAGCATCCGTTATCTAACCATTTTTTAATAATAGCATTAAATCCTGCTCTAAAAAATTCTATATGATAATCAATATATTGATCATTATAAAACTGTTGAGCTAAGTTTTTATCGTATTCAAAGTTTGCATTACTCGGTAGTACATTTGGATCGTTTTCTAATTTAAAATAAGTTTTAAAAAATAATTGATTGTCTTTAATTAATCGAAATATTTTAGAAAAATCATTAGAATTATATTTCTTCGTTCGCTCATCTTCATATAAATTACAAACATCTTGGACTAATCTAAGACGAATTTTATCTGCTAAATCATAAATATCTAAATAGTTATTGTAAAAAGTTGTCCGATTTATGCCTGTAATTTTACAAATATCTGTAACAGTAATTTGACTAAGTTCTTTTTCTTGTAATAGGCTAACAAATGCTTTTTCTATTTTTTCTTGAGATTTTCTTTTGCGTTTGTTATTGACTACATTCATAATATTTCCTCCATTAACTCAACAATTGTTTAAAAATTGATGATTGTTTTTAAATGCTATAATTATTATACTTTAATCGTAATACATCAACAAGTGTTGATTTTAAAAGGAGGTGAAAATATGGCAAAATCAAAATTAGTAAAAGCCAATGAAAAAATAGCCGAAAATGTTACTACTGGTTTTAAAAAAATGAGCGATGGGGTAGTAAATGGTTTTAATAAAATGAGTGATGCTGTAGTAGGTGGTTATACCAAAATAGAAGATAAGTTTGTAGATGAATTTTTAACAAAAGATGGTGAAACCGTTAGTGAAGCAAAAAAAAGATTAAAACAAGAAGCAGAAAATAGAAAAAATAAGTAGGGAGAATAATATGAAAAAGGAAACATTATTAGAAATTATTTTAGGAACTATTGGTGGTTTAGTTTTTGCAATAGGAATGTGTATGTGTTTAATTTTAGAATGGGAATTATTTAATGTTGGCGTAGTAATAGCCACTCTTGGATTTATAATTTTACTTTGTATTATTCCAATATATAGAAAATCTCGTCCCAAAAAGGCATCAAAACCAATCAATTGGGGATTTGTTTTAGCTTGGATAATCGGAATAATTGGGCCTTAATTATGGGATTTGGTATGAGTAAAACAATGATTGATACTGCAACACAAAAAGACATGTTATTTGGAATTATTACAGGTGTCATTGGGCTTGTTATTTGTGTATTAGATTATCCAATCTACTCTTATTTAAAGAAAAATAAATAATGAAAAGAATTTCTTTTCATTTTTGTTACGTAGAAAAATATTTGATTAGATGGTAAAATAACAATAGGCTATATAATGAATTAGGAGGCAGAAAATGAAAAAGATTTTCTTTCCCCATAAAATAATTGGGGTTATTTTATTTAATCTTAGTGTGTTCTTATTAATATATGTATTTGCCTTTCATCTAGAAAACACGTTTATTGCTTATATTGCTTATATTTTATCTACTTACTCATTAATTATTTTTTGTATTTGGTTTTATAAAGCTTGCCAATTTGGAAACGAATTTATTAAAAATAATAGCAGGATATATAATTTTTATGATCAGCATAGAATTCACATTACAAAATGGACATTAAATATTTCATTTTGTATAAATTTGATATATGGTATCTTTAAATTAGTTACAGGTATATATTATAGATCGGCTTGGTTTATTACATTTGCAATATATTATCTATTATTATGTTTTATAAAAGCTACTTTAGCTACTAGTTTTAAAAAGAAGTTATCTAAAAATAATCTTATAAAAGAATATCAAAATTTAAAAACTACAGGTATTATATTGCTTTTATTAGATATAATCTTAACTGGGATGATTATTTTAATCGTTCATCAAAATAAAACATTTATTTATCCTGGTAACCTTATTTATATAGTAGCAATGTATGATTTTTATTTAATTATTACAGCTTTTATAAATGTTTTTAAACATCGTAAAAATAGTAGCCCTAATATGTTAGCTACAAAATGTGTTAGTTTGACTGTAGCAATGATATCAATGATTTCTCTAGAAGTAGCAATGATATATCAATTTGGTGCTAATGATAATAATTTTAAACTAACAATGGTATTAATTACTGGGATTGCTGTTACTTTAATTAATTCTTTTATGGCCATAATGATGATATTTAACGCCCATAAAAATTTAAAAACAAAATTAAGTAGTAAGTGATATGTTCATGAAAGAAATAATAAATAAAATTACAATTACTGTATTAAGTAAAAAAGGTCAATTTAGCATTGATCTTTTTTTTATTTAAAAGTCACTTACATGTCACTTAGAGCAACTTATAATGTAATTACAAAAGGAGGAGTTAATATGGAAATATTAAGAGTAGAAAATCTTTCTAAAATATATGGTAAAGGAGAAAATAAAGTTGTTGCTTTAGATAATGTATCTTTTACTGTAAGAAAAGGAGAATTTGTAGCAATCGTTGGAGCCAGTGGTTCGGGTAAATCGACTTTATTACATTTAATTGGAGGGGTTGATCGACCAACGAGCGGGAAAGTATTTATTAATGGTCAAAATATTTATGAAATGGATGATGATAAACTAGCCATTTTTCGAAGAAGACAAATCGGCTTAATTTATCAGTTTTATAATTTAATTCCCATTTTAAATGTTGAAGAAAATATCACTTTACCATTAGAATTAGATAATCGTAAGGTTGATCAAAACAATTTAGCCCAGTTATTAAAATTGTTAGGTTTAGAACTCAGAAAACACCACTTACCTAATGAATTATCTGGAGGCCAACAACAAAGAGTTTCAATTGGAAGAGCTTTAATTACTAATCCTTCAGTAATTCTGGCCGATGAGCCCACCGGTAATTTAGATTCTAAAGCTAGTGATGAAATAGTTTATCTGCTTAAAAAATCTAATAAAGAGTATAAGCAAACAGTAATCATGATTACTCATAATATGGAAATAGCCAAAATGGCTGATCGAATAATTAAAATAGAAGATGGAAAAATTGTTAAGGAGGATTAAATATGAACTTACTTAACAAATTAACAATAAAAAATTTAAAATTAAATAAAAAAAGAACCATTGTAACTATAATAGGAATTATGCTTTCTGCTGCTTTAATTACGGCGGTAGCTTCTATTTATTCAAGTGGGATAAAGTCTTTAATAAAGTTTGAAACAAGCGAAAAAGGAGATTTTCACGTAGCATTTTACGACGTACCAATATCTGATATTAAGGATTTTGAAAACAACCGAGCAATACAGAAAATAAATATAACGCAAAATGTTGGTTATGCAAAAATTGATTCTCAAAATGAGTATAAACCTTATGCTTATGTCAAAGCTTTTAGCAAAAGTGCTTTAGAAAATCTATCTGTTAAACTTACCTCTGGTAGATTGCCACAAAATGAAAATGAAATAGTAATACCCACTCATTTAAAAACAAATGGGCGAATAGATTTTAAAGTTGGCGATACAATTACTTTAGATATAGGGCAGCGAGTAACTAATGATAATCAAAAGTTAAATCAAAGTAATCCTTATAATATTAACTCAGATACTCAAACTGTTGAGGAAAAAATAATTAATACAACTAGTAAAACTTACAAAATAGTTGGTATCATAGAGCGCCCAGCAACTAATATTGAAGATTATTCTGCTCCAGGTTATACATTTATAACTTATTTGGATGATAAAAATATAAAAGATGAAGTTGATATATATGCAAAGTTTACTAAAGATGGTACTAAAAACGTTTACAGCATTACAGCAAATATATTAGGTATTGATGAAGATATCTTTGCTATGGCTTATAAACAAAATACACCTATGAGTTTAGAACAAATCAATCAAATTGATGAACAGTTAAACAAAGCAAAATATCAAACTAATGTTAATAGCTATTTAATCATTTTAGAAACTAATCCGTTAAACAGTAATAGTGGCTTAGGAGAGCTTGGTATCGTCGCAGCTATTGTAATAGGAATAATTGTTTTTACTTCTATATTTTGTATAAAAAACAGTTTTGATATATCAATAACAGAAAAAATAAAACAATACGGAATGTTAAAAAGTGTTGGTGCTACTAAAAAGCAAATAAGAAAAAATGTTTTTTATGAAGCTTCAATTTTAGGATTAATTGGTATTCCTTTAGGCATAATATTAGGACTTTTAGCATCGTTTATTCTAATTATCATCAGTAATTATTATATAAAAGATATGTTAGCATCGGGATTAAAACTTTATTATTCTTTCTCTATTATAGCAATTTTAATTGCGATAATATTAGGAATTATAACTATTTATTTTTCGGCCTTTAGAAGTGCAAGACGTGCTGCAAATATTTCTTTAATTGATTCAATAAGAAATAGCTCTAATATCAAAATAAACCCTAAAAAAATTAAGTCGCCCAAAATAATCAAAAAGCTTTTTGGTATGGGTGGAGAAATATCTTATAAAAACTTAAAAAGAAACAAAAAGAAATATCGAACTACTATTATTTCAATTATCGTATCTGTATTAGTTTTTATTGCTTTATCAAGTTTTATGAATATGGCTTTTGATACAGTGGAAAACGAACTAAAGGTAAGTGATTATAATATTTTACTTTCATCAACAGACTATAAAGAAGAGTCATATCAAAAGTTTATAGAAACAACTAAATTTGATAATATCACTGATTATGCTATTTTAAGGCAAAGTTCTTTAAAAACTAAAGAAAATTATTATAATCAAAAATATATTGATTATTTAAATTTGGAGTTAGATCCCCAAATAGATAATTACATAACTATAATGGCATTAGGAAAGAAGCAGTATAATAAATATATTGATTCATTGGGATTAGAATATGATGATATTAAAGACAAAGCAATTTTATTAGATTATTCTATTGTAAGTAAATATGATCAAGAAAAAGATAAATTTGAAAATGAGTATATGCGTATTTACAACCTAGAAGCGCAAGATACAATTAGTGGCACATTAGATAATGATCAAACTATTGATTTACAAATCGGTTTGGTTTCTAAAAAAATACCATTTGGTCTTAAAAATATTGATGGGGCTAAATTAATAATTAGCGATGAATTATTTGATCAAATTACTACTAGTGAAGTTTTAGAAATATGTTATAAATCTAATAATGCTACGAAATTACAAGATGATATTGAAACATATTTAAAGGGGGAAGAATATTATTTAAATAATACTGAAGAAAATGCTAAGATGATGAGTAATCTATTTACTTTAATAGGTATATTCTTATATGGCTTTATCATTGTAATCTCCTTAATAGGAATAACTAATATATTTAATACTATTACTACTAATATGCATCTTCGAGCACAAGAGTTTGCTATGTTAAAATCTATTGGAATGACTAAAAAAGAATTTAATAGAATGATTAAACTAGAAAGTTTATTTATGGGATTAAAAGCCTTAATAATAGGAATACCTATAGGATTAATTTTATCATATATAATTTATCATTTCTTAGTAGGAGAATCAGGTTTACCATATAAATTACCATTACTTGCTATAATTATTTCAATTATTGTTGTATTTATCTTAATTTTTATAATCATGAAGTATTCTATAAATAAAATTAATAAACAAAATATTATTGAAACAATTAGAAACGATAACATTTAAAGGGAAATATTTTCCTTTTTTTGGTATACTTAAAAAGTAATAAAGGAGGACTTATGAATATTTTATTGATAGAGGATAATGAAAGTATTAGTGATGGGTTAAAATATTCTTTAGAAACCCAAAATTATAAAGTTAAAGTTTGTAATAATATTAAAAATACTATAGATTATCTGCATTTAAATCCTAAAGTTGATTTATCTATTATTGATATATCATTGCCTGATGGTAATGGGTTTGACTTATATCAAAAATTTATTAAAAACAAAAATATTCCTACTATATTTTTAACGGCTAGGGATAGTGAGGATGATATTGTTAAAGGCTTAGAACTGGGTGTGGAAGATTACATGACAAAACCATTTTCCACTAAAGAATTACTAGCACGGATTAAAAGAAATATTATGAAAAATAAAAATGAATCTATTATCACCATTGATGATATTAGTTTTGATTTTGATAAGATGGAAGTTAGAAAAAATAGCCAGGTAGTTTTACTTACAAGACTTGAATTAAAAATACTATATTTATTATTTACTAATTTAAATCGGGTTGTCAGAAGAGATTATATTTTAGAAAAAATATGGGAATGGACTGGAAATGATGTTAATGATAACACATTAACTGTTTATTTAAAAAGAATTAGAGAAAAATTAGATACAAATATTATTAAAACTATAAAAGGAATAGGGTATAGAATTGATGAGGCTAGAAAATAAAGAACATTTAAAAAAGTTTTTATTTCTTTCTTTAGTTCCCATTATATTTTTTCTAATAATAGGAAATACCTTTTTTTACTATCAATATCATACCTATACTAAAAATTATAATAATAAAATTAATTCAATTGTCACCTTAATACAAGAAAAATATCCTAATATCGATCAAAATGAATTAATTGAAATTTTAAATAATCAAAAATCTTTTAATAATGATAATTTTTTAAAGTATGGTATTGATATAAAGAAAGAATCTCTAATTTTAGAAAATAATCGTGATTTTAAATTTTTTCTTATATTTTATAATATTTTAATTATATTCTCTTTTTTAAGTATTATATTTCTTTATCTTAGACACGAAAAAAAATTAGATCGAGAGATTAAAAAAATAGTAAGAAGTATTGAGCAAATTAATAAAAAAAATTATTCTATTGATATTTCAGATAATGGTGAGGATATATTATCTATCTTAAAAAATGAAATTTATAAAACAACAATTATGTTAAAAGAAGCTGCTGAAAATTCTAAAGCCGATAAATTAAAGTTAAAAAAATCTTTATCTGATATATCCCATCAATTAAAAACCCCTCTAACATCGATTAATATTATGTTAGATAACATTTTAGATAATCCTAATATGGATAATAAAACTAAAGAAAAATTTGTTCAAAATATAAAAAGAGAAATTATAAATATGAACTTTTTAATTCAGGAAATATTAAAGCTTTCTAAATTTGATGCTAATGTTATAAAATTTAATAATAAACAAGTATATGTAAGCGATATAATAAATATGGCTATTTCTAATGTTGAAATGCTTGCTGAAATTAAAAATATAAAAATAAAGTTAGAAATAATTAGTGATAGTAAAATAATATGTGATTTAAAATGGCAAGCTGAAGCAATTGCCAATATTTTAAAAAATTGTTTAGAGCATTCTTTAAATAATTCTACCATTATAATTAACATTGGTTATAATAAGGTATATAATAAAATAACTATCATTGATTATGGGGAGGGAATAGATAAAAAAGATCTTCCTCATATTTTCAAAAGATATTATAAAGCTAAAAATTCTTCAAAAGATAGTGTAGGAATTGGCCTTTCTTTAGCTAAGAGTATTATAAATAAAAATAATGGTACTATTACTGTTGATTCAATAAAAAATAAGTATACTAAATTTGTAATTAAGTATTATCAATAGTTCTTTTTTCTTAAAATTATGATATTATTTAAATAGTGGTGGTTGTATGTCTAAAAAAAAGATAGCATTAATAAGTTCTATAGTCATTATATTATGTATAATAGTAGGATTTATTAATTTTTTTGCTGAAGAAATTAATATAACTTTAATAGGAAGCGAAAATATTGAGTTAGATGTAGGCAGTAAGTATAAAGAGCTTGGGGCTAATGCTAGTGCATGTTCTAAAGGTAAATGTAAAAATATTTCTGATCAAATCAAAATAAATGAATCTATAGATATTAATACATTAGGAAGTTATGAAGTTGTTTATGAATTAAAATATAATAAAAAAACTTATAGCAAAACAAGAATTGTAAATATTGTAGATACTGAATCACCGGTTATTACTTTAAAAGGAAATCAAGATGCTATTGTTTGTCCGGGAAAAGAGTATGAAGAAGAAGGATATGAAGTTACAGATAATTACGATAAAGATTTAACTTCAAAAGTTAAAGTTATCAAAGGTGATAATCAAATAAAATATACAGTAAGCGACTCCTCTAATAATGAAAGTTCTATAATTCGTAATGTTAAAGAAGAAGATAAAGAAAGTCCAGTTATATCATTAAATGGCTCAAATACAATTAATATGTATTTAAATGATAATTATCAAGAGCTAGGTGTTACGGTAAATGATAATTGTAGTCAAATTGATTCATCAAAAGTACATATTAATAATCCAGTTGATTCATCTAAAGAGGGGACTTACAAAGTAACTTATGAAGTAGAGGATGAAAGCGGTAATACTGCTACAGCATATAGAACTGTAAATGTTATAAAACCAATATCTTTTAATACTACAAATAAACAAGAATACATAAATAATTTAGAAAAATATATAAAAGAAAAAAATTATAATGTTAGTATTGGTTATGTTAACTTAAATACAAATTATACTTATTTATATAATCAAAATGTTGTATATTATGGAGCTAGTTTGGTAAAAACCGTAGATGCATTGTATGTTTATGAAAATTTAGCTTTTGATGAAGATACAAGAATTAAAGTTGAAAAAGCCATATCAGTTAGCGATAACACTGCTCACAGGCAATTAGTTGATATGATAGGAATTGAAAACCTTCGTTCTTATGGTAGAAATATTGGTGCTAGTATTTTTTTGAATCGTTCGAATACTGATTATTATGGAAATACTACGGTAAATGATCAAATAGCAATTTGGAAATATTTATATAAGGTTATTAATAATAATGCTAAGGGCAATGAATTAAAAAAATACTTTATTAACAGCTACTATAATTTCTTACTATTTGATGGAATACCAACGACTATGCATAAATATGGATATTATGGTAATTATTATCATGATGTAGGAATTGTATATTCTAATAAGCCTTATATTGTAGTTATATTAACAAAACATGGATCAAATAATTTTCAAACGGTTGTAAAAGATTTATCTGAAAAAATTTATGGATTAAATCAGATTGATACATAAAATAATTAAAAAAAGAATATTGACTTATGAGTCAATTTTTTTATTGACAAGTTTTTTTATAATGTATATACTGTATATGTACAGTTAAAGAAAAGAGGAATAATTATGAGTATTATTATAAGCAATTCTAGTAATATTCCCTTATACGAACAAGTAAAAGAACAAATCAAAAATAAAATATTAACTAATCAACTAAAAGCAGGTGAATTATTACCATCAATAAGAAGTTTAGCTAGAGATTTAAAAGTTAGCGTTATTACTACTAAAAATGCCTATGACGCCTTAGAAAATGAAGGGTATATAAAAACTATTCCAGGCAAAGGAACATATGTTGCTAATAAAAATATTGAGCTTATGAAAGAAGAACAATTACAAAAAATAGAAGCTTTATTTGATACGGCTATATCACTAGCTAAAATAAGTAAAATATCTAAAAAAGAACTTTATGAAATAATAGATATTCTATATAAGGAGGATTAAAATGGAAAATATTTTAGAAATTAAAAATTTATGTAAAAAATATAATGGTTTTGAATTAAAAAACATTAATATTCAATTGCCAAAAGGAATGATTATGGGATTGATTGGCGAAAATGGAGCTGGTAAGACTACAACTATAAAATCTATTTTAAATTTAATTCATCTTGATTCAGGTGATATTAAGATTATGAATCAAGATATGAAAAAAAATAATAAAGTGCTTAAAGAAGATATTGGTGTAGTTTTAAATGATAGCTTTTTTTCTGAATATTTAAACGCTTTAGATATAAATAAAATTATGCAAAATATTTATGAAAAATGGGACGAAGAGTTATATTTTAAATATCTTAATGATTTTAAACTTCCAAAAAAGAAAATAATTAAAGAATATTCTACAGGAATGAAAATGAAATTAAAAATAGCTGTAGCTCTTGCTCATCATCCTAAACTTTTAATATTAGATGAACCAACATCAGGGTTAGATCCTATTGCTCGTAATGAAATCTTAGATATTTTTCAGGAATTCATTCAAAATGGAACTAACTCAATATTTGTATCAAGTCACATTACTTCTGATTTAGAACATATTGCTGATTACATTACTTTTATTAATAATGGAGAAATTATTTTTTCCAAAACTTGCGATGAACTATTAGATAAATATGGATTAGTAAAATGCTCTAAAGAAGAATTTCAAAAGATAGATAAAAAAGATTATATTAAACTTAAAAAAAGTAAGTATGAATATGATATCTTAGTAGAAGATAAAAATGTTTTTCAAAAAAAATACGATATTAAAGTAATTGATAAACCAACATTAGAAGAAATAATGTTAATTTATATAAAAGGAGAAAAATAATATGAAAGTTATTAAAGGACTTATTATTAAAGATTTATTACAATTAAAAAGTTATAAAAAAACATTATTTATATTTATCTTAATATTCTTTTTATCAGGTCTTACTCAAGAAAATATTAATACTACAATCAGTACAGTAATTTTAATGATTACTTTAGCCTTTGGAATGTTTGGAATAGCTAGTTTTAATTATGATGAACAGGCCAAAGCAGATTCTTATATTTTAACTTTACCCATATCAAAAAAAGATGTGTTATTAGCAAAATACTTGCTAATTATAATTCTAACTATTATTGGGGCACTTATCGGGATTATTTTAAGTATTATAATATCTTTTTTATTAATTCATCACATTCCTAATATTCTTACAATTATAACTACTAGTATTTCTTATATATTTGCCTTAGGTATAATAGAATCTTTACAAATACCATGTATTTATAAATGGGGAGCAGAGAAAGGAAGATTACAATTGTTTGTCATTGTTGCTGTAGTTGCTTTACTACTTGGAGCTGTAGTATATATAATTAAAAGATTTAATTATATATCTCAAATTCAAGACATTTTAAACTCAACTGTATCTTATCTGCCTCTATTGTTACTTATTATAATTAGCTTTATATATTATATATCTTATAAAGTATCATTAAAAATATATAATAAAAAAGAGTTCTAATTTATCTAGACTTATCAAAAATGATAAGTTTTTTATTATAAAATTATAATTTTTGATATAATGTTATTAAGAAGATTAATTAACTGCCCACGAAGATGTATATTGGTATGGCTTGATACCAGAAATAGCTTTAAGTGATGATATAGTTTTATAAGTTGAAAAAATGGTTAGTTTGCATTCAACACTAATGAATATATAAAATATTTGATCAAAGATAATAATCTATATACAGCAAGTTATGAATAGCAATTCTGAAAAATTTAATAAAACCATATAATAAAGATATTCTACTGGAGAAAATAAAAAGAGCATTAAAAATGCAAGATCCAATTCAGTATAAAGAAATAAAAGTAAAAGGCATAACTTTGGATTTGCATTTATCTATTGTTAAATATGGTGATAAAGAAGTAGAACTCACTAGAAATGAATTTCATATCTTATATTACTTTTTTATGAATCCTGATAAAATTATTTCTAAAGAAGAATTACTAGATTATCTTTGGAACGAAAAATATTATTTAGATGATAACATTTTAAATGTTAATTTAAACAGATTAAGAAAAAAGCTAGAAGAAATTGATCAACCAAATTTTATACGAAACATAAGAGGAAAGGGTTATAAGATATGATGAGATATATTGAGGAGAAAATATGGCTTATTTTGTTCTATATTCTTTTTATCTTTATTCAACTAGTATTTAGCTATTTACTTGGGTTTGAAATGTCAGTTATGTTTCTTTTGTTTCTTATTAGTGCCTTACTATTAATCATTTATCTATTTTTTGATTATAGAAAAATAAAGAAACAAAGTATAAAAATTAAATCATTAACAGATAATTTAGAAGAAAAATATCTTATTTCTGAAGTTTTAAAAAAGCCAAAAGATATAAAAGGTGAAGCATATTATTATGCTTTAAAAAAAGCCTCAAAATCTATGAATGATGAAATATCTAAACTAGAGCATAAATATCAAGATTATAAAGAATATATCGAAAGTTTTGTTCACGAGGTAAAAACTCCTATATCAGCTTTATTGTTATATTCTGATAACCATAAAGATGCTGAATTAAAAGGCGAAATTCAAAAAATTGATAATTTAGTAGAGCAAGTTCTTTTTTATGCTCGTAGTGAAAATCCTCAAAAAGATTATTTTATAAAAAGCATAAGCTTAGATGAGATAGTACATCAAGTTATAATGCAAAATAAAGACTATTTTTTAACTAATAATATTATAATAAACACTAATAATTTAAAACATATAGTAGCAACTGATGAAAAATGGGTTATTTTTGTTATTAACCAAATTATAAATAACTCTATAAAATACATGGATAAAAAAGATAAAAAAATAAGTATCCAAGCCAAAAATTTAAAAAATGAGGTATTATTAGAAATTAAAGATAATGGAGTAGGTATATTAGAATCAGATTTGTCACGAGTATTTGAAAAAGGTTTTACTGGTAGTAATAGAAAAAACACTAGATCAACAGGAATGGGCTTGTATCTGGCAAGCAAAATTTGTTATAAATTAGGATTAGAAATAAATGTTACTTCTAAATATAAAGAATGGACAAAAATTAGTATCGGTTTTCCCAACAGCAAATATAATAAAATGGATTAAAGTTAATACTACTATTAAATAATTTCTCATATAAACTAATAAGAGGGGAGAGATTGTTATAAAAGTAGTATTTCCTTTACTAATTTCAAGCATTGCTGGTTTATCTACCGTATTAGGTTCTTTAGTTATATTCTTTAAAATTTCGCCTAAAAATATTGCTAAATTTATAACTTTTTGTTTAGCTTTTTCTCTTAGTGTCATGATTTGTATTTCAATAACAGATTTAATTCCAAATTCTACCTATATTTTGCTTTCTAAATATAGACTATTTAAAGGAATAATTATATGTTTAATTTCATTTGTTTTAGGAATAATTTCAATTAATATTATTAATAAACAAATAAATAAAAATAAAGTAGGGGATAATTTATATAAAGTAGGGATACTTAGTATGCTCGCCCTACTTTTACATAATTTACCTGAGGGGATAGCTACGTTTATGAGCGCCTATAAAGATGTCAACTTAGGAATAGCTTTAGGTATAGCTATAATGTTACATAACATACCTGAGGGAGTATCAATAGCTGTTCCTATATATTATTCTACAAACAGTCGCATTAAAGCAATAAAAAAGACTTTATTATCCGGATTAGCAGAACCTTTAGGAGCATTCTTAGCATATATATTTTTAGCCAAATTTATTACTGATGAATTAATCAGTATCGTACTATTGTTTGTAGCGGGAATAATGATAACTTTATCAATTAATAATTTATTAGGACAAGCATTAAAATATAAACAAAATAAATTTATTCTTTTAGGGTTAATTGGCGGAGCCGGAGTTATATTATTAAATCATTTATTTTAAGCTAAAAAATATATCAGTTAACATAATATATATTATCGGAAGTTGTATATATTTTATTTTTTATGAATAATTATATATAAAAAAGTTTAATTTCTTAAACTTTTCGTGATTGAATTTCAGCAATTTTTTCAAATACTTCTGAGGCATTTGCTTCATTAATAGCTGTATATCCTAATTCTTTTAATGCTTGAACTTTAATGGTATTTAATTGTTGAGTTCTACTTAACGTTTCTTCTTTTTTTTGCTCTATTTCCTGAGCCCAACGTTTATGAGAGTCCATAAGTCTACTACGAGAAGCTCCCCCATTATTATAAAGTGTTAGGGCAGAGAAAAGAATGCCTTCAAATATAAATTGTTTATCTTCATTGAATTTAAAATCATTAGGATCTGTAAATCCAGTAGTCTTAGACATATAGGCAAATATATATTTAATCTCTGGTACATTATCAATTGATTGTAATAGGTGATATAAGTATAAAAAAGCTGTATAATTTTGTTCACGTTCAGTGTCATTCTCACCACAATCTAATAGTTTTTCTTTCAATAAAAAAGTAATATCAGATATTAACATTTGTTCGTCTTTGCGTAGACCTTTTAAATCTAAATAATTATCATAACCGTTAAAATTTTTAATAGTTTTATTTAGCTTAGATTCTACACTCATCATATAATCTGTTGTAACTTTGATATCCTTAATACTTTCTTCATCACCATTTTCGATTTCTAATAAACGAAATAATAACAATTTTTTTTCTTTAGGCCATTTATTTAAAGATGGTAATTCCAAATAATTATAGACCATTTGACGAGAAACTCCTAAATATCTAGCTAATTTTACTTTGGAAATTCCTAATTCTTGTAATAGTTCCTTTAAGCTTTCCATCTTGATCTTCCCTTCTCTACTATTTACAATTTAATTATAAACACTTAACAAAAAAGTGTCAAGATACAAGTAAAATTTATTGCAAAATATATGATAATATGTTGTCTATTACATTTTATAAATACCAAAGTTTTTCATTATTTTTATAAACTTCTTTAATAATTCCACTTCCTAGACATTGTTCTCCTAAATATAGTACACAAGCTTGGCCTGGAGTTACAGCTTTAACTGGATTTTGATATTTTACTATTGCTTCATTATTATCTAAATATTCAATAGAAACAGCATTATCTGGTCCACGATATCTAAATTTAGCTGTACAAAAAGTTGGAGTTGTAGGAGAAATAAAATTTAAATTTTCAATTAAGCATGAATCGCTATACAAGTATTCATTATCTTCTCCAAAACAGACATATAATACGTTTTTTTCAACATCCTTGCCACAAACAAAATGTCTTTTTTCAAATCCAGCAATGCCAACATTTCTTCTTTGACCAATAGTATAATTCATTAATCCGTTATGTTTACCAATAACTTCTGAAGTTTCAATATCGATAATATCTCCTGGGTTTGGCTTTAAATAATTTGAAATAAACTCTTGATAATGCCTTTCTCCTATAAAACAGATACCAGTTGAATCTTTTTTATGAGCCGTCGCAATATTGGCTTCTTCAGCAATTTTGCGGACTTCGATTTTTGTTAATTTTCCAACTGGAAATAAAACGTTTTGAAGTTGATTAGGAGTTAATTGAGCTAAAAAGTAGCTTTGATCTTTATTTTGATCTACACCACGTAATAGTCTATTACCTTTAGTCTGAGCATAATGCCCAGTAGCAACATAATCAGCTCCTAATTTTTTAGCCTCTTTAATAAACAAATCAAATTTAATATATTTATTACACATTAAATCAGGGTTAGGAGTACGTCCTTTTTTTAACTCATCTAAAAAGTAAGTAAAAACATTATCCCAATATTCTTTAATAAAATCAACTCGATGTAATGGAATATTTAATTGATCACACACTTTTTTGGCATCATTATAATCCTGTTCTTGAGGACAAATATAATTATTAATAGTAGGATTACCAGCTATATCATTATTTAGTGTAGCATCCCAATTACGCATAAATAAACCAATAACCTCATATCCTTCTTTAAGCAATAAATATGCTGCTACAGACGAGTCAACTCCCCCACTCATTCCAACTACTACTTTACTCAAATTGCAATCACCTCAATTTACTATGCTAAATTATATCAAAAATAATAAAAAAAATAAAGTTAATCCTTTATTTTAGAAGAAATAAAAATAATGATAAAATTTTGTTAGCTGCAAAATATAAAAATAAATCATATATTATAATCGCTAAAGAAGTAATACCTAATTTTAAAAACAGATTTTTAAGTAACAAATAAAGAGATTCATTTTCTTTATATATTAATACTCTAAGGAGTTTTTTACTAATTTTTAATGCAATATAAGCAATATAAATAATACATAGAATAAAAGGCATTTTACAAAGCAAAATATAAATAAGCCCAAATATAATTCCCGATATTTTATAAGCCCCATATAATGATGCTATCAAAAAGCCAATACTCGTACACTCAAAAAATAAATAAAATAAAATAAGAGGTATGCCAATTATTGAATATGCCAAAAAAATTAAGATAATTATAATTAATAAATGCATTAATAGCATATTTTGATGATCATTTTGAATAACTTCTTGAAGATTTTTTAAGTTTTCAATTATTAAATCGATATTGGCAGCACTTTGAAAATTATAATATAAAATACCGAATATAAACGCTATAATAATTAATGTAATTATAAATGTTTTTGCTATGTTGTTAGAGTATAATCTTTTCATATTTTCACCTATTTAAATATATTTACAATATCTTAAAAATATGATACATTAATTAAGCAAAGGTGGTAAAACTATGAATAAAAAAGCCCAAAAAATAGCAGTATGGTCTATGTTAATTGTTATGATTTTAGGTACAATAGCCGGATTTGTAACTTATTTAATTTATTACTAAAACATAGATTTATAAAATCAAAAAGAAACTATTTGCTACTCTTTTTAGCTTTAGTTTCTTTTTTTGTAGTTGTTTTTGATTTTACTTTTTGTTCTTTTAATAAATCTCTTATTTCTTCTAATAATAGGACTTCTTCACTTTTTTTAGTCTCTTTTTTAACTGTTTCTTTTTTAGATAAAATTCTATTAATTATTTTAACAAAAATAAATATACAAAGAGAAATAACTAGGAAATCTACTACATTTTGAATAAAGTTTCCAATCATAATATTGGCTGAACCAAAAGATATTTTAATTCCTGTAAAATCATGACCACCTAAAATTGCCCCAATAATTGGCATTAAAATATCATTGACTACTGATGTAACAATTTTTCCAAAAGCACTACCAATAATTACACCTACAGCTAAATCTACAACATTGCCTTGCGAGATAAATTTCTTAAATTCATTAATAAATTTGTTTTCGTTCAATTTTTTAATATTTTCATTTATTTCTTTATTCATTATTTCTCCTTTCTTTATTTATATAACTTCTAATTATAGCTTGATCTTCACTTATTTGACTATCTACTAAATTCTCTTCTTTTAAATTTTCAGCAAGCTTTAAAAGGTCATGACACATCTTATAGTAATATTTTACAAAAACCGTATCTTTTAGTATATCATCATCTAATAAATGATTTGTTTTTTCTAAACAATAATAAGCATTACTATAAACATCTGGCATAAACTTCTTATCTTTTTCCTCTTGACATGCCTCTTTTAATAATTCATAAGTTTCTAAAAAATAATTATATGTTTTAATAATATCTTGCCAATAAACACTAAGTTGAGAATTATTAGATGCGAGTATTTTTAGATTAGGATCAATATTTGTATAATTTATTAAATTTTGCAAAGATTTTTGATTATTAATGTAAACTCTTAAAATATTTACTTTATTCCAACCAATGATTTGTTCAATTATCCCCTCATTTGCTTTATTATCAATATAAATGTCATCTAAAGTCTTATCGATTATTAATTCATCAATATTACATTGAAAAAATGATTCTTTATAAATAGTTTCAATTTCTGATAAATTAACAGTTTTAAGATTAAGGTTATTAAAAACTAATTTGCCTAAAACGTGAACATTATTTAAATTAATAGAACTTAATGATTGATATTTAGCAAATGCTTTATCTGGCAAGGCAAAAATATTATCAGCCAATTCTATTTTCGTAATACTTTGCTTTTCTTCATCAGTAAAATTTTCTAATTCATTTAAAGAATTTATTTTAATTTCATTTTTATCCATTTTAACCACCCTTATACCTAGATTAGTTTAACTTAAAAATAAAAATTAATCAATATAAAAAACAACTTTTTTAGTTGCTTTTAGGAAACTTTAATTTTTTTATAACTTCTTTATTATCTTGGTTAAAATAAAGATCACTAATCAATGTTTGTTGTTTTAGAGTTTGAGATAAACTATCCAAAGTATTATCATAAATTAATTGATCATCAATTTTAGATTTTAAAGTATATAAAAGTTGATCACTTGGATTATTTATGTTATGAAATGCCCTAATTTTGTTTTCTAAGCTACCATAATTATTTTCAAAGAAAATTAATGAAGCATCAATTGCAGCTGAGTTTACTGGAAGAACTTTTAACGTATCATTATTTATTTTTGATAGTGTCTTTATTTCTACTTGTTGGTTAGGGTACTCTTTGTTTAAATAAAAACTAAAAGTTGCCGCAAATAAATAGTCATAAATTTCTTCATTAAATTTCTCTAATTTAATAATAGCACCATCTATTATTTTCATATTTAAGTGATATAAATCCAAACTAATAAATTTTCGTGCTTTATTCCAGGTTAATTTTATTTTTGTTTGTTGATTAATATCAGATTGGTTAACAATTTCTTTAAGTAAGTAGTAAATATATGTAAAAGAATTTAACCATTGGTCTAACATTTGATAAATATCTTCTTGACTTAAGGTTTTAGGGATTTTTACTTTTTCCATCATCCCTGCTCCATAAATACTATTAATAGCATCGGCATTTCCCGTTATATCTAAGCCATTATTACCTGTAGTAACTTGAATACGTTCAAATTCATTCAAATAACAAACATTTAATTTATCCTTAGGTTCTAAAATAACATAAATTTCTCCATTACAATCTTTAAATTTCATTTTCCATTCCCCCTAATAATTATTTTTCTAAATTATTAATAATCTTCTTTAAATTTTTAATTCTATTAACTATTTCTAAATTTTCTTTTGGTAATTTATTTTTAATTTCTAAATATTTATAATATTGTCTTTTATAATAGTTTACTGATGATTTTTTATTTATTAATATAGGGCCAAATTCTAGCTCTAAAGAAGTGTATATAGTTTTTCCTTTTATAAATTTAATTATTATATAATCAATATTATTTTCTCTAACTATTAATTCATCTTCTATTAAATATCCTATTTTTAATAAACCTTTTCTTAATTCAAATAAATTATTATTACTTTGGATTATAATTTTATTAATAGACAATAATTTTGACTTATTAGATAAGATTTTTAAAATGGTAGTAGTTCCCATCCCCGATAATATAAGAGTATTAAAAGATTTTGTATTAATGCTATTTAAACCATCACTAATTATTGTTGGAATTTTAGCTTCTAAATGCTTTCTTTTAATATTATTTATGGCATTATTTAAAGCATTTTGATTAATATCACTAGCTAAAATCTTAAAACATTTTTGATGTTCAACTAAGTATATACTTAATAAGCCGTGATCACAGCCAACATCTATTACCGCATCATGAGAATCTATAAAATTAGCAATTGCTTTAAGACGCAAACTTTTCATTAATCATCACTTAAGAAATCTCTAAGTCTTTTAGCACGTGAAGGATGTCTTAATTTTCGCAAAGCTTTCGCCTCAATTTGTCTAATTCTCTCACGAGTTACATTAAATCTCTTACCTACTTCTTCTAATGTATGACTAGTTCCATCTACAAGGCCAAATCTAAGTTCAAGCACTTCTTGTTCTCTTTCTTGTAAAGTCATTAATACATTTTTGATTTCTTCTTTTAAAATTTCATTAGTAGCATACTCCTCTGGTGACATACTTGTAATATCAGGAAGAAAATCACCAAGATGAGAATCATCTTCCTCTCCAATTGGTGTTTCTAAAGAAACTGGATCTTGAGATATTTTAATTACTTCTCTAACCTTTTCTACTGTAATACCCATTTTTTGAGCTATTTCTTCTTCAGTTGGTTCTCTATCTAAATCTAATGTTAATTGTCGTTGAATACGAACCATTTTATTGATCGTTTCAACCATATGTACTGGAACTCTAATAGTACGAGCTTGGTCTGCTAAAGCTCTAGTTATTGCTTGTCTAATCCACCAAGTAGCATATGTAGAAAATTTGTATCCCTTATCATAATCAAATTTTTCAACGGCTTTCATTAGTCCAATGTTTCCCTCTTGAATTAAATCTAAGAATAGTAATCCACGGCCGACATAGCGTTTAGCAATGGATACCACTAGACGTAAATTAGATTCAGCAAGTTGATTTTTAGCCATTTCATCTCCCTGCGCTGAACGAATAGATAAATCTCTTTCTTCCTCTGGAGTTAAAAGACTAATTCTTCCAATTTCTTTTAAATAGCATCTAACAGGATCATTAATATTAACATCTTTAGTTATTTCACTATCATCTAAAATTTTAATTTCTTCTTTTTTAGCTTTTTTAGTACCATTTCCATCTGCATCTTCCTCAGCGATTATCTCGATTTTGTTTTCTACAAATGTATTGTATAATTCATCTAAGCTATCATTATCAATATCTAACCCTTTTAGGGCATCTGCCATTTGTTCAAATGTAACATATCCTTGTTTTTTACCAATTGATAACAATTCTTTTTTACGATCTTCAAAACTTTTTATTTCTACCATTTTAAACACATCCTTTTTTAATTTCAGCAATTTGATTTGCAATTTTTATTTTTTCATTTTTGTCCATACAATTCTTTAATTTTTCTTTTAGTTCTTTTATAGTTTGCTTTTCATTTACTACTTTTATACTTTTTAAAAAATCATAGAAAGCAGTTTCTTCTAATTCTATATCACTACATACATTAACAATATTTAAAACATCAGGAAGGACATTTTCATTATTGGTAACAAAACTTAAAAAATCAGCTAAATTTATTGTTTGATGTAACTCATAATAATATAAAATTTCTTTTATTATCTCTCGATACTTCGCCTCATTTATAAAAACTAAATTTTCTTGGTATATTCTAACATATTTTGCATCATTCATCATGAAAAATAATAAATTTTTTAAAGTTTTTTCGTATTTCGATAATTTTATGTTTTTATTATCATTAACAAATTTTAGTTCTTTTTCTTGTTTTATATCTTTATTTAATTTGTCAATTTGCTTTAATTTATCTTGTAAAATTTCATAATCTAAATTATAAGTATCTGCCAGTTTTTTTAAAGTAATATCAATTAAAATTGGATCTTTTTCTTGACTTAAATCTTTTAAGACATCATTAACATAATTAGCTAAATCTACCGTTTCATTTAAATTCTTATTTTGCTTTAGATAATTAATTGTAAAATCTAAAAACTTAATTGGAGAATTTAAATTCTTTTTAAAAGCATCTATTCCTTGATTAATAATATATTCATCTGGATCTTTATTTCCGGTTAATCTAATGACTTCTACTTCAAAATTTTGATTTTTTAAAATATTGCCAATTTCATATGTAGCCTTTTGCCCAGGTTCATCACTATCTAAACATAAAATTACTTTGCAATGTAATTTTTGAATTAGTTTTATTTGATCACTCGTTAAAGATGTTCCCATAATTGCAACTACATTTTTAACTCCGTTTAAATATAGTCTAATAGCATCCATATAACCTTCTACTAAAATTATACTTTTATTGTTTTGAATACTATTTTTAGCTCTATGATAATTAAAAAGCATCTGACCTTTTTTAAAAATAATAGTTTCACGAGTATTTAAGTATTTAGGACCTTCACTATTATCATAAAGTCTGCCACTAAAACCAATAATATTTCCATTAGGATCATGTAAAGGAAACATTACTCGATTAATAAATACATCAGTTATTTGTTCATGATTATTAATTAACCCCAAATTTTCTAAATCTTTTTCTTGATAATTTTTACTTTTTAAAATTTGATAAAGTAAATCTTTATTTTTTAGTGCCAGCCCAATATTAAATTCTTTTATAGCATTATTATCTAAAAAACGTTTAGCTAAATATTCTAGTGCAGCTTTACCTTGTTCTGTTTTTAAATTATTTGTAAAATACTTAGAGCTAACTTCCATTATCTCATAATAATGACTATACTTTTCATTTTGAATGCTTTTAATTGGCGTTGATAAATGAAAACCTACTTTTTGAGCAATAATTTCTACTGCCTGCGCAAAAGAAACATTTTCATAATTTTGAACAAATGTAAAAACGTTGCCGGCTGCTCCACAGGAAAAACATTTATATATTTGTTTTTCTTTAGAAACACTCATACTCGGTGAATGATCAGCATGGAAAGGGCAAACCCCAAAATAATTCTTCCCCTTATGATCAAGTGGAATATAACTACTTATCACTTCAACAATATCTACACATTGACGTAAGGCAGTTATCTCTTCTTGTGGTATAAGTGCCATAATTTACCTCCCTACTTTTAATATATTATCGACAAATGCCCAATTTCCTCTTTTTTGATATAAAAAAATGCAAAAATTTAACTTATTTTAGCATTTTTTAGTAATTTTTGCATATAATATATTTTTATTTTTTATATTTTAAACTACATACGGATTAGATTTGCTTCCATCGCCACCTGTAATTATTATATCAGCTCTTAAACTGATAACTGGGCGGACTTCTCCACTACGGTTGGTACTGTTGCTGAGGCTATAGTAGTTGGCGTCAAACACATATGCATAACTAGTGCTAGAACTAATTGGTGATAAAGACCACCACCAGTAGCCTTTATACAAATAATTATTTCTGCTTCCAACCTGTATAGTATCCCTCTCTATTCCGGCTAAAGCAATTTCATCAGCTGATAATAGCCCTATCTTTAAATTATATTTTCCACCATAATTAACGCTTGTATTAGGGCACTTCAATGTTTGATTATGTTTATAAACTAATCTATCATAAGCACCATAATATCTAGTAGATTCACTTAATCTATAACTAGTATCATTACAATAATCGGCAATAACTATTTTATCTTCATAACTAGAAAGATTAGTATTATACCAATTATCTAAATATGTTTTAATAGTACTTGAAGTGCCTTCACTCCCATTACATGGATTAGAATTTGTACAATTATGGGAGTTATTATAAGTATAGCCTACATATTGATGGCCTTGGTAGGTTGTATTAAATAAACTTTCTCCCATTTTTTCATCAGTTATTATTCTTATACTTCCGTCTCCATTAACTCGGACAATCCGCCATAAAATATTGGCAAATGAGACATATGTTCCTGAAAGTTCATTGGTGTAAGCACTGGCTAAATTATTTTTGTTATAAACTCTATCTCTATTAACATAACTTGTTCCTTGATCATCTTCTACAGCAATTAGCCCACTTTGAATTAATGTACTATCTTCTTCATAAACACTTGTTATTATTGGATTTGATATTACTACTTTAGAGGCTAGATAATTACTATTCTCTAAATTATTTATTTGAATTAAGCCGCCAAATGTTTTTCCTTGATTATCGTTTTGATTATCGGCTGTTTCTTTAAAATGAATGGTCATGGTATACTCCTGAGTTATTCCTGGTTCAATTATAATAGCTGGTATTAAGGTTGTATCTTCACTTGGCATAACAGTAGTAGTCTTAGCTCCCCCTGAATTGGTACTAGTTATACTATATACTAAATCATTTTTATCGGCAAAATTATTAGTAACATTTATTAAATCTATACCATAAGGAGTAGCTATAGTTCCTGGATTAGTAACTGTAAAATTAATTGTATGAGTAGCTCCAGGAAGCATTGCTTCATTAGGACTTACAATTGTTGTACCATTTAATACTAAAGCCATTGTTCCGGTATTTACATTAACACCTTTTGCTGTATCATTGCCAATTACCGTGGCTGTAAAATAAGCATAAGAAATACTACTTATTATAATTAAGACTAAAACACACAAACTTATAACAACTATTTTAGAATTCCACACTAGTTTATTATTTTTTATTTTCATAAACAAACTCCTCTACTTTACACTGTCTTTAGTATACCCCCTCCCGATTTTTTGTCAAATAAAAAACTTGCATTTACACGAGTTTTACGCAAATTTAAATATATACAATAACTTTAAATATCTGTTCTTTTTAAGTTATCAAATGTTTTATGAAAGGCTTGACAAATAGCAATAACAAGTATAGATCCGTAGCTTAATTTAAATACCACAATAAGTAAAAAGCACAATATTCCAATAATTATAGAATATATTCTTCTACCATTTTTGGTATATGGACTATAAAAAAGATTAGGAGCAATAAAAACAGAAGTAAATAATATTGGATTTAAAAAACAAGTGACTAAATTAGTTTTAGTTATTAAACAGTATATAAAAGAACAAATTAGATAAGTTATTAGTATATATAAAGGTATATCTTTCTTATAAATGAAATTAGTTTTAAGAAGAAGATAACCAACTATACATAAGATATTACTCGTAATAAATATTCCTCCAGAATACATTCCTAAAATTATTTTAATATTACTCAACGTTAGATTTTCATCTTTAAAAGTATTAAAAGCAGTATTGTCATATAAACTAAATACAAGAAAAAATATTAAATAAATTACTAATACTGGAGATATCAAATTTTTATGATCTACCATTCTTAAAATTAATAAAGTAAAAAATAATAACACTATATAAACTAAATAATTAATATGATATGGCATCATCATCGCTATTATAATACTATATAATATATAGGGTGATTCCAAAAGATTAATTTTATCTTTTTTTAATTTTTGATATGACATTTCAATTATAATAGATGTAAATAAACTAATAATTGGTAAAATTAAAACTTTAAGTATTGCCCCAAAAGAAATAAAGTTTTGCTGATAAAGATATACGCCATTTTTATAAATTCCAAATAAAATTAAAGGGAGTATGGCTATATAATATTTAGTTAAATATTTTAATAAAGAATTATCAGTTTTGATATAAGGAGCATGATCCATTATTTAGCCTCCTTTTTTAAATATTTACTAAAATCAATATGAGAAGGACAAATATATGAACATAAATTACAGTGTATACATTTATTAGAATATTTTTTATTTTCTTTGAGATATTTAGGGTCTAATCCTATAGGACAGAACTTAGCACACAAGCCACAATTTATACATGGCTTTTCTAAGTATGATTTTATATCTTGGATGATAATTCCATCGATATTTTCATTCATACACAATAGATTTAAATCAACTTCTTTTCCTTTCATTAAACCGTTTGTAATAAAATGGTATTCTAAATCTTTTTTTATTTTTATATTATCATTTATTGCTTGAATTAAAGGGGTACCATATTTTATGTTAATAACTTTTGGTTTTTGAACTCCCCTTCCTGATATAGTTATATATTTTTGACTAACTAATGTATTATTTATAAAATAATTGTAAACTTTTAAAACATCATATAAACTAATAATTTTAAAATTAGAGTAATGTTTTTTAACTTTTTTTGCTAAAACAATTTCACAACTATTAGTATAATCCGAATCAATTAAATTAACGGTTATATTAGGATATCTTCCAATACTATTCCATAATTTATTAATGCTATCTTTATCATTAATACCAATTATTATTACTACTTTAGATAAATTAAAATCATTTGCTAGTTTATCTAAAGTTTTTAATATCTTCTCACAGTAATCTCTTATAATTAAAATGTTGTTAGCAATATAAGGCTCATCTTCTAAAGCATTTACAATTAAAGTGCAATCTTTTAATGTTTTTAATTTAGATGATAATTTTAGATCACATTGTTCTACATTGTTATAATCAATTTTAATTTTTTTAGATTGCTCTTTAAAATTATTTTTAATAGCAATAGCTGGTAAATTTTTATTATTATGATCTTTTACTTTACAAAATCCTATAATTGTACCTGATATAGATGAATAATATTTTTTAGTTTTAATTTCAGCGAGTAATTGATCTTTTAAAACTTTATCACCGACTTTGACATACACTTTAGCAGTGGGAGCAATAGTAATATATACTATTTTAGGTAAAGTATAGTCTACAACTTTATATGATACTTTAAGATTATATTCATCTTTTATATCTACTCCCATTACTACCACCTAAACGTATTATACTATATTTTTAGACATTTTTTTCAAAAACTAATTATTTTTATCTTCTTTATATTCTTTTAAATATTTGAGTAAATTTTGAGCAACATTCTGCGGAATAATTTGGCACAATTCATCTAATGAAGCATCCATAATTTTAGAAATACTGCCATATTTTTTGATTAATTCTTTTTTTCTTACGTTACCTATTCCATCAATATTATCTAAGATACTTGCAATACTTCCTTTGCTTCTAATTGTTTTATGATAATTTATTGTATATCTATGAACTTCATCTTGAATTCTTGTTAAAAAATGAAATAAATTACTCATTGGATCTAAAGAAAGTTCTTGATAATTTTGACCATCTATTAAAACATTAGTGCGATGTTTATCATCTTTTTTTAAGCCAACAACGCGAATATTTAATTTAAGGCTTTTTAGTATTTCTAAACAAGCATTTATTTGATTTATACCCCCATCAACAATAATTAATTCTGGTAGTTGTGATTGTTCTTCAATAGCTTTTTTATAACGACGAAAAATTACTTCTTGCATAGTATGGTAATCATCATTTTTCTCAATACTTATTTTATATTTACGATAATCTTTTTTTGAGGGCTCACCATTTTTAAAAACTACCATTCCACTTACCGAAAAAGAGCCAAAAAGATTAGAATTATCAAAAGCATCAATACGGTATAAAACATCCATATTTAATAATTTACGAAGATCATCTTGAGCTTTACTAGTTCTTAACTCTTTTTTCTTAATTGTAGAAAAAGTATTATCTAAAGCTACCTTAGCATTTGTATATGCCATGTCTAAAAGTTTTTTCTTAATTCCTTTTAAAGCAATCGTAACATTTGTATTTATTAATTGTTTTAATAAGTTACTATCTAAAGAATCATCAATAATTATCTCTTTAGGAATTTCATGATTTTGATAAAATTTAACTATACAAAATTCAACATCATCTTTAACTTCACTAATCAAAGGAAAGATTTCATTATGATGTCCTAAAAGCTTGCCGTTACGTAAAAAGAAAAATTGAACACTTAAATAACTGTTATTAAGATAATAAGAAATTACATCACGATTAATAAAATCATGTAATTCAACTTTTTGCTTATCCATAATTATGCTAATATAATCTAATTCTTTTTTTAGTTCTAAAGCTTTTTCGAAATTTAGATTTTGACTATAAAAATTAATTTTTTCTAATAATTTCTTTTTTAAAACTGTATCATTTCCTCTTAAAAACGATAATATTTCACTTTCCATTTCTTTTACTAGATTATCATCAATATTTTTTTGACAATATCCTAAGCATTCATTAATATGGAAATATAAGCATACTTCTTTAGGTTTACCTTCGCATTTTTTTAAGGGATATAAACGATTAAGTAAATTAACTATTCTCCTGGCCGCATGAGCATTTGGATAAGGCCCGAATAGATTTCTATTGCTATGTTTTTTTAAGTGAGCATACCTAACGATTTTGAGCCTTGGAAATGGTTTAGAAATATATTCTATATAAGGATATGATTTATCGTCTTTTAATAAAATATTATATTTAGGATCATGTAATTTAATTAAATTTAATTCTAATACAAAAGCTTCTACTTCACTTGTCGTAACAATATATTCAAAGTCAACTATTTCACTAACTAATTTAGCTGTTTTACCAGTATGTTCTTTATTAAAATAAGAAGATACACGTTTATGAAGATCTTTAGCTTTACCTACATAAATAATGGTACCATTCTTATCTTTCATTTGATAAGATCCTGGTAAATGAGGAATTAATTTTAATTTTTCTTTTATATGATCCATTTTTAATACCTCCCTTTTTATTATACTACAAAATAAGTCATAAACTAGTTAAGTTATGACTTTTAAGTTAAATACAATATTCTCTTAAAGAATATAAATATAGGCCATGCTTTTTATTTGTAATAAATTTAAAACCATAAGAATCGTAAATTTGATTTAGTCTTTTATTATCCATACGACATATAAGCCTTATTTTATCCATCTGCTGTTGCAAAGCAATCGATTTACAAATATCAATTATTATTTTTCCTAAATTATGAGTCCCTAGCTTAGTTACTAAACGGTGTATATATAAAGCATTAATTTCATCATCCCATGGCACGTTGTTAGTAGATAATTCAAAAGCCCCAACAATCTGGTCTTTTTGTTTTAGAACATAATATGTTTGATTAGCAATAGCACTTATAAATTTTTCAATTGGGTTAGCATTAAAATAATCTTTCCATTGATTAATTTTTTGTTTTTCAAACCATATCATTCGTTCTTTATATAGTTGAATTATTTCATTTAATTCATCTTTATTCGCCAATGTTAAAATTAAATTATTTTCTTTTAATTGGCTTTTAGAGTTTTCATCCAAAATACTATTCACAATAATCACCTTTTTACAACAATAAAGGTATTATATCAAATATATTCTTTGATAACAATTAAAATAAATATTTGATATAATATAATTACTTGAGGAGATAATAATGAAATTAATAAAAAAATCTGAATTAATTATTAAAAAATCTAAATTTATTGGCCTTTATTATGAAGTAAATTCTTTATTAGAGGTTAATACTATTTTAGAAAAGTTAAAAAAAGAATATAAAAAAGCTCGTCATATACCATATGCTTACAAAATAGGAATGACTGTCAAAAAAAGCGATGATAAAGAACCTAGTAATACGGCTGGTGGACCAATTTTAAATATTATTGAAAAGAAAAAACTAGATAATTGTTTAATTGTAGTCATTCGCTACTTTGGGGGCATAAAACTAGGTGCAGGTGGTCTATTTAGAGCCTATAATCAAATATCGACGATGGTAAGCCAAGTAGATCTAAAATAAAATCTAATTATTGTTTTCAGTCTGTATTTTTCCAACATCTGAAAAGCTTAAATTATAGGTATTACTTCCATCTTGTAAAACTATATTAGTTATTGCAAATCTATTTTTGGTAACCTGTATTTGCAAGTTGTCTAAAGTATAATTATATATATCAGAATTTTGCTCGTATGTAGCATCTTTTAATAAAGAAACAATATAATTAACATCTAGGTAATTACTATTAAGATTATCAAACAAATTAGTAATTGGACTTTCTTGATCCATTATAACTTGATATACAGTATTATCTTTAATAACATATTTTAAAATCCCATTTACATCTTCTTTATATCCACTGTTAATTTGGCCATCATTTTGACCTTGAAAACTTATTGTTTGATCAGGCAAAGTAACTTTAAAATTATAACTAAAATTATTTTCTGCTAATTTATTTAAACAATCTTCGTAGCTTGTTTGCGAAATTTTATAATTAACATTATACTCATGAGGAGCATCGTGTTTAGTGGCTGCAATTACTAATAACAAAAATAAAACAATAATTCCATAAATTCCTAATTTTAAAGCAGCTCTTCCTCTGGGAGTATTCCACTTTTGCGTAAACCAAGAATCTTCTTCAGTAGTTTGACGATATACAGGTTCTTTTTTTTTAAACATATACTCTCACCTACTTCACCATTTTTCCTAAAAGTGTAGAATTATTAATTCCATTTAGATAGTCCTTAACATCCATTATTTTTTTTCCAAAAGGCTTTATTTTAGTTAAATATATTATTCCATCATTACTTCCTATGCCTATGCTATCTTTAGTAATCTCTTCTATTTTCCCAGCAGTAGTACCGGATTTTAACTTGTAAGTACACTCTAGGGCTTTTACTTCTTTATCATCTAAAATAAAATTAGCTACTGGCCAAGGGTTTAAACCTCTAATTTGATTATAAATCTCTTTACAAGTTTTATTAAAATCAATATGCTCTTCTTCTCTTTTAATATTATAAGCATACGTTACTTCTGCTTCATTTTGTTTAATTCGTTTATTAGTTTTATTTATAATACTTGGTAAAGTTTCCATTAACAATTTAGCACCCATTTTTGATAAAATATCATGTAAAATACCAACATTATCTGTATCTTTAATTTCATATTCAGCAGTAGATATTATATCTCCACTGTCCATTTTTTCATCCATATACATAATAGTAACCCCAGTTTTTTTATACCCATCTATTAAAGCTTTATGAATTGGTGCTCCTCCTCGAAGTTTAGGCAGTAATGAGGCGTGTACATTAATACACCCTAGTGGTGGAATATTAAGTAGTGCTGAGGGAATAATCTGCCCATAAGCACAAGTTATAATAATATCAGGATTTGCATCAATAATTTTTTGATAATCATCTTTGATTTTTATAGGCTGGAAAACTTCAATATTATTTTCTAAAGCCTTTAATTTTACTGGCGACATTTGCATTTGTTTTTTACGACCAACTAGCTTATCTGGTTGACTTACTACTAAAATTACCTGCGTATTTTTTATAAGCTCATCTAATACTTCTTTTGCAAATTCTGGCGTTCCCATAAATACTACTTTTAGATCTTTCACTTTAAATCAGCTCCCTCATATGATTTAAGTATATCAAAAAACTCTAAAATTAACTAGATTAGATTTTAATTTCTAATTATTTAATAATACCAAAAAATATTAGTAATATTTTTTTAATTCATGTTATAATATTTAACATTAAAGGACGGTTATGTTTAATGAGTGATAATAAAATTAAAAAAACTGAAGTAGATAGTATAATTGCTTTATGTCATATATTAGATATTTATCACGTATTTAGAAAAAATTTAGTTGAGTTTATGGATTCAAAATCTAATAAAACTAATCTTAATAATTTAAATAAACTAGGTAAGTTAGTTAATGGTAAGAGTTTAGGAGTACCAAAAAAAGTAAAAACTTTTTATCAAGATAATAGATCTATAATTGATTTAATTAATAATTACAATAACATAAATAATTTTATAAGCTATAATTATGATTTACACGGAAATATAAAAACAGATTCATGTTTAGAGTTAGTTTACTATCACCTACTAGCTAATCAAGACCAATTACATGAAATATTAGCTGTTTTAGAACAATTGAGAAAAATTGGATTTAAAGAAATAGAGTTCAATGAGAATCTAGATTTTACAAATGTTGAATATGAAGTCTATACAAATTTTAAATATAATTCTGATATTGTTTATTTAGATAATATAAAAGTAATTCCTAATTATAATGATAATGTAGTTAAATATAAGTCTACTAATTCTAATTACAAAATTGTTTTCCATCCATCTTCCTATTTCTTATCAGATTCATCCAAACTTATTGTTAATAGTTTATTGCTTTCTTTAACAAACTTACCTTCTAAATTAACTTTAGAAACTATAGAAGATCTATTTAATAAAATAGTTATGCTAAAACAAAATTGCAATGATCTTAAAAATGCTGTGAATTTAAGCGTTAGTATAGATGATTTAAAGGAACAATTAGATACTACAAATAAAGTTGTTTTACAGTTACAAAATGTAAAAAATCAAGAAGAATTATTAGCTTTATTACAAAAAATGCGCAGGGAACTTAAACTATTACAGGCTGAAAGTAAAATATATAATGAAAGTATTTTTCAAAACAATCCTGACATTACTTATGAAAATATCGAAAATGAGAAAAAGCTATATTTACATAGAAGATATCTATCTCAAATAGATTTGGACTAAAAAAATAATTCAAGCAGAATTGAATTGTTTTTTTTAAACTCCCATAGACATAGTTTCTGGTAATGTTGATCCTCCATCTATTACAATGCCTTGAGCTGTAATATAACTTGCCTCATCAGATGCTAAAAAAGCTGCAAGTTCTCCAACTTCTTCAATAGTCCCTAATCTTTTCATTGGAATAGCTGAGGCAATAGAGTTTATAACACTCTCTGGATCATTTGAATTAGTTTCTTTAGCCATATTTTCTACCATTGGCGTTTTTATATATCCAGGCATAATAGCATTTACTCTAATATTATCATTTACTACTTCAGCAGCTAAAGATTTAGTAAATCCAATTAAAGCAGCTTTTGTAGTAGCATAAGCTACTTCTCCACTATCTGCAACTAATGGACCGGTCACACTAGATAAATTTATAATTGAAGCATTTTGGCTTTCTTTTAAATATGGTAAAGCTGCTAAAGTTACATTCCAAGTCCCTTTAATATTAATATCAAAATGTAAATCTCTTAAGGATTCACTCATATTCTCAAATTTATCTAATGAACAAATTCCCGCATTGTTAACTAAAATATCAATCTGTTTAAAATCATTTTTAATTATCGGCATTACCTTTTTTACAGCTAAATTATCTTTAATATCAGCTTTATAGGCCCTAACTTCATATCCTGAAGCTTGCAAATCTTTAGCTACATCAAATACTTTATCGTTATAATCAATAATTGCTACCTTTGCCTTATATTTTAAAAACACTTTTACTATTCCCAAGCCATTTCCCATGGCTCCACCTGTAATAATAGCTACTTTATTTTCTAACTTCATGTCATCCCTCTTTCTATACTTTTAGCATATCATAATTTTTAATTTTTAACTAATAAATTATTTATAATATACATCAATATCTACAAAAGCATTTATTCCATCTACTTTTCCATCATCACATAGTTGCCACATTTTATAATCCCCCTCATAAGTTACTTGAGTATTATACTGAGCAAGCCAAATAGGATAATCAGTCTTCATCCACATATTTTCTAGATATGTTTTGCTACTATATAACATAGGAGTATAACCGTTATCTTCGATTACTTCTAAGAAACTCTCAGCCATGGAAGTTAAGCCAAAAAAGCTTAAATTGTAAGCATTAAAGTCCTTCCATTCTTCCCAATCAAAAACAACTGGCATTTCAATATCATATTTTTTAATTTTTTTGACAACCCATTTAGCTTGTTTTTTAGCTTCTTTGGCATTAGAGGCATAAGAATAAAAGTAAATACCTACAGGAATATCAGCTTTATTAGCAGCTTTAATGTTTTGTTCAAAATATTCATCTACAAAATATTCTCCATCTTTTCCTCTAGTTCCACCTAATCTAATCATTACAAATTCTACTCCGGCAGCTTTAACTTTATCAAAATCTATTTCTTTTTGCCATTTAGATACATCTATGCCTATTTTGGTATCTTTGGTTTTATATTGAGCATAAATATCATTAAAATCAGTATATTCTGGTTCAATATTTTGATTAGTATTAGTAGTATTATTATCTGTAGTAGCAGGAATAACCGGTTCATAAACATTTAAAGTAAATTGTTTTTGAGATTCATTGCCATTAATATCTACAGCTTTAAAAACAAGTTCATATGCTCCAGCTGTATTTAAATCATATTCGCCTTCTATATAACACTTAGGAGACGAATCATAATTATCTCCACATAAAATATCATCCGTTAAAGTATCTTCACTACCAACTTTTAATGTATATTTGCTATTTAACCAAATTAAAGGTGGCGTTGTATCTTCTATTGTTATTTCATAAGAATATGGAATTTTAATTCCTTCCTCATTAACAAATTCAAATTCTATTCTTTTTTTTCCAAGAGTTGTAGTATCAATATTATAATCATCTACTATTTTACCATTAATATCTAAAATAAAATTAGAAACCTTAACTTCACTATTAAACTCAGCTGTCAAATTTTTTACTAAATCAACTTCTATTTTAGCATTTTTAATTCTAATATAATTAAATATTTTAAAAATACTTATTATTAAGACCAGTAAAATTATTAACCCGACACAACCTATAATAATATTTTTTCGATTTAATTTTATTTTTTTCATAACAACTTTCCATTCTAATATTATTTTAACATAAATGAATTTCTTACAACAGTGAATGTCTATAAAATAAAAAAATAAAATTTAATTAAAAATTAAATCTTATTTATCAGTAGATCCAAATCCACCAGTACGTATGGTATTTGTTTGATCATTTTCAGTTAAAAAATATTTTAAAAATATTGCTTGACCAATTACATCGCCTTTTTTTATTTCGATATCATGATCTTGAAAATTAAAAAACTGAAAATAGAAATGCCCATCATTAGTTTCATTACCGTAGTAATCTGCATCAATAACACCTACAGAATTTGCCATAATTAACCCTTTTTTAGGACCGCTACTGCGGTTTACAAGCATTACATACTCATCTTTTTGGCAATATACCTTCAGCCCTGTTGGAATTAAAGTAGGTTTAATGCCTGGCTCATATTTTTTTATAGTTACATCCTCAGCTGCTTCAATATCATATCCGGCACTATAGGTCGTGGCCCTTTTAGGTAAATTAATATTTTTATCTTCCCAACCTTTTGCTATTTCAAATCCTCTTGTTTTCATTTTTACTCCTCTAATAATATAATTTTATCATTTTTTAAACTTTTTATAACATCAATTACTCTTTGATTAGATGATCCACACCATTTAAGTTTAGGATTATGTAAATCATCTACATATTGCCCATCTACTAAAACATCAATATAATTGAGTATCTCTTTATTTTTTAACATCTCAAATTCAAACCCACTCCATACCCATAACGTTTTATTAGGATATTTTTGTTTAAATTCTTTTGCTAGTAAAGTGACTTCTTGGATATTTTTAGGATGAAGTGGTTCACCACCTAATATTGATAAACCACTTATATACTCCTTAGAACAAAGTTCTAAAATACTATTTATAGTATCTTTAGTAAATTTTTCGCCTGAATTAAAATCATGAGTTTCTGGATTAAAACAATTTTTACAGTTAAATGTACATCCTTGTACAAAAATAGATATTCTAATTCCTGGACCATTAGAGATATCCATTTTTCTTATTTTATTATAACGCATTTAAGCTGCCTCTAAATCCTTGTTATCTACATGTAATACTCGTTCTTTTATTTCTTGAGTACGACCTCTATTCCAAAAATTAGTTCCAATATAGCCACAAGTACGACGAGCAACATTTAATTTATCATGATCTCTATTTCCACAATTTGGACAATACCATTCTAAATTATCATCAATTAAAATTTCTTTATCATAGCCACATACTTGACAATAATCGCTTTTTGTATTTAATTCAGCATACATAATATTATCATAAATAAAATTAATAATTTCTAAAACAACATCAATATTATTTGTCAAATTAGGGGTTTCAACATAGGAAATAGCCCCACCAGGAGAAAGTTTTTGAAAATCACTTTCTAATTTTAATTTAGTAAAGGCATCTATCTCTTCAAAAACTGGTACATGATAAGAATTAGTTATATAATCACGATCAGTTATTCCTTTAATTACACCAAATCTTTCTTTTAAGGCTTTAGCAAACTTATAAGTTGTAGCCTCAATTGGTGTGCCATAAACACTATAATCAATATTCTCGGCTTTTTTCCATTCGTTGCATTTATCTACCATTTTTTGCATTACTGCAAGACCAAAAGGTTTACCTTCTTGAGGATCAGTATGACTTTTCCCTGTCATATATTTAACACACTCATATAATCCTGCATATCCTAGCGAAATTGTTGAATATCCATTATGTAGCAAATCATGAATAGATTCTCCTTTTTTTAACCTAGCTAAAGCTCCGTGTTGCCATAATATAGGAGCCACATCACTAGTTACTTTAGATAGACGTTTATGTCTTATTTGCAAAGCTCTATGGCATAATTCTAAGCGCTCTTCAAAAATTTTCCAGAAATCATCAAGATCTTTATCAGAGGATAAAGCTACATCAACCAAATTTATTGTAACAACTCCTTGATTAAAGCGACCATAATATTTTGGCTTACCATGTTCATCTACATAAGGTGTCAAAAATGAACGGCATCCCATACATGGATAACATTGGCCATTTCCATTAGCATCTATTTTATTTTCTTTCATTACTTTCTCAGAAATATAATCAGGAACCATTCGCTTAGCTGTACATTGAGCAGCTAATTTTGTTAAATAATAATATTTACTATCTGGATGAATATTATCCTCTTCTAAAACATATAAAAGTTTAGGAAATGCTGGAGTAATATAAACCCCTTTTTCGTTTTTCATTCCTTCAATTCGTTGTTTTAAAACCTCTTCAATTAGCATTGCAAGCTCTTCTTTATATTCATCTGTTTCTCCTAAATACATACAAACAGATAAAAATGGAGCTTGACCATTAGTAGTTGTCATTGAATTAATTTGATATTGGAATGTTTGAACTCCATCAGTAATTTCTTTAGCTAAATCTTCCTGAACAAACTGCTCTATTTGTTTATCAGATAGTTTTCTGGCTTTATATTTTTTTTCATAATATTCTTTTGAGGATCTAATAAATGGTGCAAGGTGTGTTAAAGTAATTGTACATCCTCCATATTGACTAGAATTAACTGCTGTAATTAATTGAGTTGCAATAGTCATTGCTGTTAAAAAACGGTGAGGTTTTTCAATCATTACATCGTTAATATTAGTGCCATTTTGTAACATATCCTCTAAATTAATTAGATCACAATTATGTAAAGCGTTTTGAGCAAAATAATCAGCATCATGGAAATGAATTATTCCCTCATCATGAGCCTTAACTATATCCTCAGGCAACAAAAACCTTCTAGTAATATCAGTAGAAGTAATTCCTGCCAAATAATCTCTTTGAGTTGTAACTACTTTAGCATTTTTATTAGAATTTTCAGTATTCCAATATTCGGATTCACCATCAATTAGTTCCTTAATTGCTAAATCAGTAGTATTACTTTTTCTTACTAGTTCTCTAGTATAGCGATAAGTAATATATTTTTTAGCTAAAGCATATTTGCCAATAGACATTAATTTAACTTCGATTATGTCTTGGATATCTTCTACAAGTATCCTTTTTTTGCCTAATTTTTCAATATATTTTATTATATTTTTTATTTGTGTAGGAGATGCTTGATCAGATTCTTCTACTTCGTTATTAGCTTTATTGATAGCTGTTTCAATTTTTTCGGGACACCAATCTACCATATGTCCGTCTCTTTTTATAACTTTCATACTCTTACCTCACTTATTTTACAAACTAACTATAGCACAAGTTTTACAATTCTTGTTGTTGCAATTGCAACATTTATATAAAAATGTTAAAATTTATTTTGAGGGATTAAAAATGAATGAATTGCTTTATAATATAACTGGTAGAAATTTAGAAAAACTAATGCTTTATTTAGAGGCAAATAGCCTATTCTTCAAGAAAAACACCGCTATTTTATCTAATTTATTAGATGAGAATGTAATATGTTTATTAATAAGTGGAAAAGTTCAAATTATTAAAAATGATTTTAACGGAAATCAAGTAATAATGGAAATTTTAGAAAAAAATGCAATTTTTGGAACTACTATTTTTGGAATAAATAATAGTGATTATGAAATTAAAACTTTAGAAGATTCTAAAATTGTTATAATAGATTTTAATAATATTATTAGCAATACAGCTAATACAGTTTATACAGATCAGTTTTTGAAAAATTTACTTAAATTCACGGCTCATAAAATTAAGGAAAATAACGAACGCATTGAAATATTAACATGTAAAACGATTAGAAATAAGTTATTAGCATATTTTAAACAGATGGCTAAAAGTAGTAACTCTCGAGTTATTTACCTGCCTTATAGTTTAACTAGACTAGCCGATTATTTAGCAGTAGATAGATCGGCAATGTCCAGAGAATTAAAAAACTTAAAAGATGAAGGATTTATTGAAATAAAAGATAAAAAGATTAAATTAAAATATAATGATTATTAAAAGACTTGTAAATTTAAACAAGTCTTTTAATAATAGTTATCAATTGGAATATAAATTATCTGTCCTACTCTAATTAAATTAGCATTTTTAATTTTGTTTATTTGAACTAACTGATTAACTGAGGTATGATATCTCATTGCAATTTCTGATAAAGTATCATTTTGTTTAACAGTATAACTAATTAAGTGATTTGTATTATCAACACTAAGTATGCGAATTTGTTCATTAGGATAAATTAAATTAGGATTAGATATGTTATTCCATTTTACTAAATCACTTACACTAACATTATATTCTAAAGCAATCTTAGATAAAGTATCTTTATTTTTAACAATATAAACTATGCTCTTAGTATCACCACTAATTTGATGATTATATTCCTTATAAATCTTTAAAATTTCATTAGGATAAATCAGATTAGGGTTAGATATATTATTCCATCTTGTCAAATCATTTACACTAACATTATATTCTGAAGCTATTTTAGATAAAGTATCCCCTGATACATTTTTTCTGTAATATTTTTGTTAAACCCTTCTTTTATTTTATTTTTATCTAAATATTTTTTAAATATATCTTTTTTGTTATCTAATATAACACTTTCTAATATTTCATAATTATTTGTATGGGTTGTACAGACATGATATTTTGAATATGTTTTATTAATCACAAGTTGTATAACTTCTTCCTGTTTTAGTTTGATATCTAATAGTTATTCTATGCTTGCAATCACCACAATATAGGTTGCTAAAGAATAAATATAGGAATAATAATAGTTTTAAGAAACAAAAAAACATCCAAAATTCTTATTTTCATTAAAAATTATAGGATGATTTAATTTTTATTAATTATTATTTTTTAATTTTAAAGTTTTTACAAACCTATTTATTAAAGCCGGCTTTGCAAATTGTTCTTCTAGTACTAATACACTATTTTTATATCTATTATAGGCTTTATCATAATTTCCTTGTTCAATTTGTTCAACACAATAACCTACTATATTATCATAAATATAGTCATAAATAATATCTGATTGTTCTTCTCTATTAATCATTTCAACAATTATTGGTGCTACTTCATAGTAGTGTTCTATATCTTCCTTTGTAACAAAATTATCTCTAAACCATCTTAATACTAATAATTCATAACAATTATCATCAAAATTTTCTTAAAAATATTTCATACAAGCCGAAGTTAAATAACATTTAACATCAGTATGTTCTGTACTACCATTTGTTGTGTCTATAATATGTGCTGACTTTGAATTACTATCAACTGCAATGTGAATTGATTCATGTGAGCCCTTAGGATCTGATGTGTAAACATCTATTTTAGTATCATATTTACTACTATTTGGAATAGTCGCTTTTATTATTGGTTTATCTGACACTTTTACCACTTTCTTTCTCTAAATCAGATATAATTTTACCAATTTGGAATATAGAATATGATATACCTTCTATATGAAACTTATCATCCAATTCAACTAAACATAATTCTAATTGTGAAATAATAGATTCTATTTCTTTATATTTATCTGCAATTTTTTTGTAATTTTTTGTTTCAAAACTATTTCTCCAATCCTTTATTTCTGCATATACATAATTTAAATATTCAATTATTTGTTGTTTAGTCAATTCAAAATATGGCTTATCATCTAAAACTTTTGCCTCTTCTATAGCTTGTTTTAAATTTGATAAGGCATAATTCAAGTTATTAGAAAATTCTAAACTAGTTTTTTCGTTATCTTCCATTAGCAGAGTTCCTTTCTTGGCTTATATTATAAAATTTTTTTAATAAATCAATAATTTTACTTATTATTCCCTATAAAAATTGTATTCCATGATACATTTTTTTATGTAATATTTTTAAATGCAAAAATAATATCTACTAGTTTATCTTGATAAATATTAATCTTTTCTACTAAATTAATTATTAATTCCCTAGGCAAACTTTTAAAAGATAAGAAATCATTAATATACTTTTCTATTACTTTATTATCTATTTTATTTGATTTCATATTTTTATTTTTAAGATTATCAATATTCTTTTTATTATTATCTATTTCAGATTTAATATTTTCACTAACTCTTATATATTGTTCTTCATCAATTATTCCGTTTAACCTATCCATATAAGTTTTATCTAGACTTTCAGTTAGTTTATTATTTGCTATTTCTATACTTTCAATTTGTTTTTTAATTTTTAATGTATTAGTCTCAAATTCTAAATTTTTAACTTTCTCTTTTATTTTATTTTTATCTAAATACTTTTTACACACATCTCTTATGTTGTCTAAAATAACACTTTCTAATACTTCATAATTGTTTGTATGAGTTGTGCAGACATGATATTTTGAGTATGTTCTATAATAATCACAAATAGTATAACTTCTTCCAGTTTTATTTTGATATCTAATTGTTATTCTGTGTTTGCAATCTCCACAATATAAAAGCCCATCTAACAAATAAAATCTTTTTTTATCTGGTCTTTTAGCATTTTTAGGAAGTAATGTTTGGACATAATTAAATATGTCTTTATCTATGATTGCTTCATGGGTATTTTCAACTATAATGTAATCATTTGGATTATTCTTAATAGTCTTTTTAAGTTTATAATTAAGCTTTTTAGTCTTAGCTTGTACTACATCTCCTGTGTAAATTCTATTAGTTAAAATTGCTTTTATAGTAGTATCTGCCCATACTCCATATTTTTGGGATATACATTTTGCATTCCATAGATAGTTATAATAAGAGGCTGGTGTTTTTATTTTTCTTTCAGTTAAATATTGAGCAATATAATGATATGTATTACCTTCAAGTGCTAAATCAAAGATTAATTTGACTACACTTGCTTGTTCTTCATTTATAATTAAATGATTCTTATTTGTTGGATCTTTCATATAGCCAAATGGACATCTTCCTGATACATATAAACCATCTTTCATTCTAGAATATAAACTACTTTTTACTTTTTTAGAAATATCTTTAGCATACATATCATTCATTATAGCTTTAAATGGTGCTATATCATTATTAGTATTATCTATAAATGTATCTATACCATCATTAACAGCAATATATCTAATATCATTATTGGGAAAATACTTTTCTATTAATTCACCAGTAGCAATATAATCTCTACCTAATCTAGACATATCTTTGGTAATAATCATATTAATTTTGCCTAATTCAACATCTCTAATCATTTTAATAAACGCTGGTCTATCAAAATTAGTTCCAGAAAAGCCATCATCTATATATTCTTCTACTACAGTATAATTATTTTCTTTAACATATTGATTAAGCAAACTTCTTTGACTAACAATACTTTCAGATTCTAAATTACCATCATCTCTTGATAATCTTATATAAAGCCCTACTTTAAAACTATTATTTTCTAACATTAATTACTACCTTTTACCGAGGAATAATAAGTAATATTAAATTTCTTTTGTAATTCTATTTTTAATACTTCTGTTATTATTTCATTTAAAGATTTAGAAGCATCATTAAATTTTAGATTAATCTTATATTTAACCATAGAGTTTAATACCCCCCATAAATTCTATGGTTTTAAAGTTTGGAAAATTACTTGATATGAAATTTGCATACCTAATAATATTACTTAATGTCATAGTCCTTCTTAATATTAATAAACATCATCTCATTTTGCTTTGATGACACCTCTCGCTAAATATAAGAGTCTAGTCATTTACTGTGGAAAGTTTTATCTATCATCCCAAAACGATTCATAATTTACCAAATTATGAAACAGCAGGATATATACACACTTTTCCTTACCAAATAAGAATTTGGATATACACCACTCTTATTTCGTTCTTACACAATTCATCCTACTTTGTAGGTTGATATAGGAAATGTAATAAAGATTTTATATTATAATTACAATAACTTAAAAAACAAAAAAACATCCAAAATTCTTATTTTCATTAAAAATTATAGGATGATTTAATTTTTATTAATTATTATTTTTTAATTTTAAAGTTTTTACAAACCTATTTATTAAAGCCGGCTTTGCAAATTGTTCTTCTAGTACTAATACACTATTTTTATATCTATTATAGGCTTTATCATAATTTCCTTGTTCAATTTGTTCAACACAATAACCTACTATATTATCATAAATATAATCATAAATAATATCTGATTGTTCTTCTTTATTAATCATTTCAACAATTATTGGTGCTACTTCATAGTAGTGTTCTATATCCTCTTTTGAAACAAAATTATCTCTAAACCATCTTAATACTACTAATTCATAACAATTATCGTCAAAATTTTCTTTAAAGTTTTTCATACACGCTGATGTTAAATAACATCCCCCGCTATTTTGAACTTCTTTTATTGATGGATTAGAAGAACTATTGCTTTCGTTCCTATTATAATCTGGGCCTTCACCGTTATTATAACTATCACTACTTTTATAATAAGAATGAGAATGCCCACCATCTCCATTATCTTTATATCTATTTACAGAACCATTTTTTTCATAACTTGTATACTGTAGATTAGAATCACTATAATCATCATACCTATCGATATCATAGCTAGCATATCCCCAATCTCTATTTTGACCACCTTTTTTATTTTCAGACATATATTCTCTTTCCTTTTCTCTATCTATTTTTATTAGCATTATATTCGACATCGCCGTCTTCATATATAATAAAATTTCCAATTCCTAGTTTTTCAAACGTTAATACTAATTGACTAACAATATATTCTTTATTTTCATTAGTTTTCGTGGGTAGCTGACGATATTTTTTTAATTTAGCATTAAATTCATCAAATATCTCTTTATTAGTATTATTGTAATCAAAATAGGATTCTAATGCTAATGCACCTTTAAAAATAAATTTATCAAAATTTTCTATATTAATTTTAAAACTCATAGTTCAATGTTTATTCCTTTCACAATTATTGTATTTTTATCTAACAAATCAAGTACCCTTCTTATTATTACACCTCCAAACATTTATTCAGCATTTACTATTAAATGATTTTTATTTGTTATTTTGATTCATTATTCTTCTGTTTTTTAAAATTTTAATTAATCCCATATTCATGCCTCCATAGAAAAAATTATTAAATATTAAATAGCAGGATAAGAAGATGGTACATATACACACTTCTTTGTAACAAAATTATCTCTGAACCATCTTAATACTACTAATTCATAACAATTATCATCAAAATTTTCTTGAAAATATTTCATACAAGCCGAAGTTAAATAATAATTACCAGTTTTAGTGATTTTTTGACTTTTATCTTCATTATGAGAGTTGATACAGTAAATGTTTGCTTTTCAGAATTATAATTCACATGAGTACCAGCATGTGGTTCTCTTGGATCTCTATTATATAGATGCTGTATTTTTTGTAAGCTTTAAATGTTCTCCTCTACCATTTACAAATGAATTGGTAACATCATTTTTGCCAACAATTTTATCTTTATCGTTTATTTTTTCTCCCCTTTCTAATTATTTTACTTTCATCATATTCTTGATTAACTGGACAACTGCCATAAAATATAACTGTGCTTAACCATATATCTACCTCTTCAAAATAATCTCCACTCCATGCATCATTTGGAATTTCATCCATTAATTTTTGAATATTTATTACTTCATTGTCAGTCATATTAAGTAAATTATTGTTATCAACATAATATTTAACCCACAACATTGTAATTTCTAACATTTCTTCAAACTTACTTTTATATTCTTTATATGGCTCATATTTTGAAGCTGCTAGCAAATAAAATATCAATTTAGCTAAAGCAGTTTCAATTTCATAACGTGTTAAAATTTTTAGAGTGTTTTCCTCTTTCATAGTTCTCCTTTCTTGGCTTATATTATAAATT
>CAMMOI010000004.1 GCA_946498375.1 uncultured Mycoplasmatota bacterium
CTTCAATATAATCATAAAATTGCATCATTTGTGATAATTCATCATCTTCTTTAGTTAAGGCTGCTTCAAATATTTCTCCATTTACACAACCACTTCCAATCAACAGTCCCTCTCTATGTTCGCTTAAATATTTACGTGGTATTTTAGGTTGATCATTTTTAAATAAATATTTAGTATTAGCCATTGATATAATCTTAAATAAATTTTTTAAACCTATTTTGTTTTTGGCTAAAACAGTTACATGAAACGGAAAAGAAAATTTTACTAATTCTTCTTGATCAACTGAATTATAAATATCCATCGTAGTTTCAATATTTCGATCATATAGTATTTTAGCCATCTTTGCAAAGGCATAAGCTGTTCCTTGAGCATCATAATCTGCACGATGGTGTTCATCTTCATTCCATTCTATTTTGTAACGTCTTACTAAAGTTTGCAACTTATGATTAGGCCAATCAGGATTAAGCATTCGAGCTAAACTCATTGTATCAACAACTGTGTTTTTAAACTCTCCTAAATTATATTTTTGCATTGCCATTGATAAAAAGGAAATATCAAACTTAGCATTATGAGCTACCATTGGTAAATCTTGAGTCCAATCCAAAAATTTTTTAGTAACATTTTCTTCGCTCTCTTTTCCCTTTAACATCTCATCCGTAATACAAGTAAGATCTATAATTTTTTGAGGAAGTGGACGCCCTGGATCAATCAACATATCAAAACGATCAATAATTTCATTATTTTTAATTTTTACAGCACCTATTTCAATCATTTGGTCATGCCCAGGATGAAAACCAGTAGTTTCTGTATCAAATACTACATATACTTGATCCATCAAATTATAATTTTGGGGATTAAAAATGACATTTACATCATCACTTACAACATTTAATTCAGCCCCGTATAAAACCTTAAAATGATCTTTTGGATCTTTTGCTTTATTATAAGCACATACCTCATGATATAAATCTGGATAAGCTTGCAAGCAGTTATGATCAGTTATAGCGACAGCTTTATGACCTAAAGAAAGTGCATATTTCATCAATTCTTTTTGAGGAACAACCGCATCCATTGTTGACATAAAACTATGAGCATGCAACTCTACACGCTTAACTTCTTCTAAATCAACAACCTTATTATCTTTAGATTCAATTTTTTCTAAATTCCTGATTGATAAAACCAAATCTTTGGCAAAATTATCAAAGTCAATATTCCCATGAAATCTATACCAAGAACCCTCTTTTATCTGTTTTAAAACATCATGGTATTCATCTTTATCTCTTTTAAATATCTTTGCCAAAATACTATTAGATTTATCACTAATTTTAAGAGTAATTATATTAATGTTTTCTCTTTCCATAGTATCAATACCAAATACATAAGCCTCAATAATAACATTTTTAGTATCTCCTAAAATATTATCAATTAACTCTATATCTCCATCGATATGTTTACCTAAAATAATATCACTTTTCTCTATTTTAGGAACTATAATATCTTTAGGCGTATCTTTTATACTCTTTAAAATTTGTTCTTCTAATTCTTTATTAAGATCCACCCTTATAAAAATATTTTTTAATCCATATCTAGCTAAATTATTAAGCATTGTTTCTTTTTCTTTTTCTACTTCTATCTGCTCTATTTTATTTGCAACTTCGATAATAACTTTTTTATTATCGACACTTATTTTAGCATCTGTAAGTCCTACTAATGATGGTCGATTTTTAATAATTTGTTCAAACTCTAACTTAATATATTTTAAAATATCATCATCATTAATTAATTCGTATGAAATTACTATATCTACTTCTTTTTGACCATTAATTTTATTTTTAGTTGCTAAAAATAACTCCTCTACGATATTTTTTTCTAAAACTTTTGGAACAATTAAATAAACAGTAAACTTATCACTTTTTTTATTAATAACTACTTTATCTATTTTAGAATCACTAAAAGCATTAGTCTTATCTTCATACATTATACTATTAAAAAATCTTTTTAATTCATCCATATACTACTTCCTTTATCTATTTTATCTTTTCTAAATTAGATACAACTATTTGATATTTATCTATTCTTTTTTCAACTTTACCTGTTACTAATAATAAATCATCTTGTTTAAATAAACTTAATAGAGAAATTTTATTAGGAAAAATCACGAAATCAAGAATTCCTGTTTCATCTTCACCAGTTATAAAGCTCATTTTTTGATTATTTTTGGTAACAATATTATTTATTCTATTTACTAGTATCACACATTTAACATACTTGTCAAAATAATTTTTGACATTTTCTAATTTTGTAATATTATCTTTATACTTACTAGCAGGATGATTAGTAACATAAAAACCTAAAGTCTCTTTTTCTAATCTTATTAATTCGCTGCTACTAAATTCCTCTTTATATTCTAAAGTTGGTTTTAAAATAAGAGGTGATGCGATATCTTTGGTGAGTTCAGCATAAACAATAGCATCATCTATGGCGTTAATTAAAGTTTTTTTATTTACTTTAAATTCTAAAAAAGCTCCGGCATATATTAATGATTCAATTACTTTTTTAGTAATACTTTTACCATATGTTCTTTTGACAAAATCATAAAAATCACTAAATAGACCACCTTGACGAACTTGTAATATTTCCTCAACACAAGCAGACCCTACATTTTTAATAATTCCTAAGGGTAATAATAAATTATCTTTGGTTATTATATATTTATTAGTACTTTTATTTATACTAGGATGATAAATTTTTATATTAGCTTGCTTAACTACTTGAAGATATTCTTGAGTTTTAACTTCTGATGAGATAGACATATTAAGTAAATTAGTATAAAAAATAGATTCAAAATGAGCCTTTAAATAAGCCATTTGATACCCAACTAAAGCATAAGCAACAGAATGTGATTTATTAAAACCATAGTTAGCAAATTTACTTATTAAATCATATACTTCATTTGCAATATCTTTTTTATATCCTAATTTTATAGCTCGATTAATAAACACTAATTTTTCTTTATCAATAACATCTTTTTTCTTTTTACTCATAGCTCTTCTTATATTATCAGCCTCAGAATAACTATATCCACCCATTAAAACTAAAATTTGCATTATTTGTTCTTGATAGACAATAATTCCATAGGTATTTTTTAGAATACTTTCTAAATTTGGATGGGGATAAACAATAGCTGTCTTTTTTTCTTTACGTCTTATAAATTCATCGATATTTTCCATAGGCCCTGGTCTATATAGAGCAATAGCACTAATCAAATCATCAAAAGAAGATGGTTTTAATTTTTTTAAAAAACTTTTCATACCCTCACTTTCAAATTGAAAGATTCCTACAGTATTACCCTTTTTAAACATTTCTAAAGTTTTTTGATCATCTAGAGGAATATCTGATAGCTTAATATCTTTTCCATATAATTTTTTAATTAAATTTAACACATCTTTGATAACCCTTAAATTTTTAATTGCTAAAATATCTACCTTTAATAGTCCTAATTCTTCTAAATATTCCATTGTTGTTCCTGTTAAGATTCCATCATTTAAAATTACAACTGGTATTAAACTATCTAATCTTTGACTACAAATTATTACTCCGGCGGCATGAGTACTGATCTGTCTTTTTAAGCCTTCTAATTTCAATGCTATTTTATATAACTTATTTAAATCTAGATCTTTTTTTATTAAAGTTTGTAATTCATTGCTAGATTTTAAATTATCTTCTAACTTTTTTTTGGGGTCAATTAATTTTAATAAAGAATTTATTTTATCCTCACTAAATTCTAAGACCTTAGAAACATCTCTTAAAACCTGTTTTGCTTGAAGTGTAGAATAAGTCATTATATTAGCAACATTATCTTGATTATAGCGTCTTTTTAAATAATCTATTACTAAATTACGCTTAGTATCTTCAAAATCGACATCAATATCAGGCATGGTAACTCGATCTTTATTTAAGAAACGTTCAAATAGTAAATCATATTTTAATGGATCAATATCAGTAATACCTAATGAATAAGCAACAATACTTCCAGCAGCTGATCCTCTTCCCGGACCTACTAATATATCATTTTTTTTGGCAAATAAAATATAATCATACACAATTAAAAAATAGTCAACAAAGCCCATTTGTTTAATTACTGATAATTCATATTCTAAGCGATCAAAATATTTTTTAATCATTTTATTATTTAATCTTTTAAGTAACCCTTTTTTAGTTAAAGCATTTAAATAAGTATAGGAATCTATATCACTATTATATTTAGGAATATATTTTTTGGAAGTAGGAATATTAAAATTAATATTAGATGCAAAATCAATTGTTGTTTGAACATCTTCTTTAGTATAATCTTCTAAAAAATAATTATTTTTATATTTTTTTATTTGACTTTTATTTATTGTAGTTGCTTCTTTAATCATATTTAAATAATTTAAATAGATTGTATCACTTTCTTTAAATGCTAAAATTAAAGGCGCATATAAAATATTAGCTGTTATAATAAGAGCATTATTTTTTTCATATTCACTAGAATAAGAAAGATAAACATCTTTATAAATAGTAGTTAATTCATTATATATTTGATTATCATTATAATCAATGACACAAATTATATTTTGAGAATTACTCTTTAAATTTTCAATATTTAGAGTAGTTTTTTGAATTAAAGTGTTAATTTGAATTAAATTTAAATATCCTTGATAATTTTGCGCATAAAGATAAATTAAGTGATCTTCTATTTTTAAACAAAGACCAATAATCGGCTTAATATTATTTAATTTACATTTATGATAAAATTCAATAGCGCTAAACAAATTATCATCACACAAACCACATGAACTAATATTATTTAATTTACAATATTTAATTAAATTATCTATTTTAATTAAACTTTTATGTAAACTATAATCGCTTTTAACTCTAAGAGGAATATACACTTTAACTCACCCACCCTTTATAAATTTATTATATCATTTAGTAGTTTTTAATTAAATTAAAAACTGTTAAAAAAAATTGATGTTTTACCATCAATTTTTAGTTATAATTGAAAAACAATAAAAATAACTAAAATTATTATTAATAATATAGAAAATATAATAAAAATATTATTAATTTTACTTTTACTATTTTTTCTACTAACCAGCGCCGTATTTAATGTAGCAAAAGCATATATTAGTGATGTAAGCCAAAAAATACCTTCTAAAATATGAAAAAGTCCTGCTATTATATACCATACATATAAAGAAATACTTTTTCTTTTCCTTTTATCAATGATAAGAAAGATAATACTTAATATAGTTACAATTACTACTAATGTCCAATTAAATACTAAAATTAAATCAGAAAAAGCGTTTAAAGATTGAACTAATTCTTCTTGACCAACAATAATAGCTTCTAATTTTAAATTAGAAAACCAATCCATAGATATAATAAAATTATCCAAAGATATAATTAATGCAGTAATTAATGCAACAACCATTAATATTTTTTTCATTTTATTATTATCTTTTACAGTATTTAAATTATCTGTCATAGAAATATTATTTTGATTCATTATAAATTGCACACCTCTTATTATAAGAATATCATATTCTTGGATAGAATTAAATATAATTTTAAATTTCATGGTGAAAAAAAGACAAATAAAAAAGATATTACGTTTTTAATATCCTTAGTCTTTATTATATAAATTCATAATAGCTTGTTTGTCTATAAAACCAACATTTTGATTAATAAGTTTGCCATCTTTAAAAACTAATAATGTAGGGATACTCATAATACCATATTCTTGAGCTATATTAGGATGTTTATCAACATTAACTTTTAAAATATTAATATCTTCTAATTCTTCTAATACATTTCCCATCATTTTACATGGACCACACCAATCAGCATAAAAATCTACTAATAACTTACCTTTACTAACTTCTTTATTAAAATCTTCTTTTTCTAAATATTTTATCATTTTTATTCCTCCTCATATTTTTCTAATAAAACTTCAATATTATTAATAGATAATTTTTCTTGATCTATTAATTTTCGAGTAGTATCAACGGTTATAATTTTATTTTTTAATAATATGTCCATCGCCTCATAATTATACTGTTCTTTACTATCAGTTTCTTGATATTTATCTTTTAATGAGTATATTTCACTAATAGATTCAAATGATTTATGAGCAAAGTTTGTTAGTATTGGAGTATGTTCTAAGATTGTACTATTAAATTTACTGCTTTGCGTAAGCTCAACTGAAAAACTAAATAGTGAAAGAACAAAAACTAAAACAAAAGCATAAATATATCCTTCCAATAATCCTAAAATTAATCCTAAAATTTTTGAAGGAATTCCTAATATTATTGTAGCATTTAATATTTTTTCTAAAATAGATGTAAAGTGAATAATAATATTTAAAATTATCTGGAGAATACTAAAAACTATTAGAAAAGCAATTGCCTCATATATTAAAATATTTAAAACACTTACGCCTTTAAAAAATCCGCCAAAGTCAAAAAATGGTAAATGAGTAATTAAAAAATTAGCTACTGGATTTTTTAAAGCATAAGCAATAATAATACAGGCTATAATTCCTACAAAACTTACAGCACTTTTAATTGCTCCTTTTTTAAAGCCTATTAACCCACTAAATAAAATCAAAAAAATGATAATTACATCCAATATATTAATCATGTTCTTCTAGCTCCTTTAACTAATTATATTATATTTTGGATGAATTTAAAAGTAAAGCATGATAAAATAATAAAGAGGTGTAAAAATGACAATAGTTTTTAAAGTTAGCGACAATATCAAAGATAAAATGATTGAATATTATAAAGATAAAACTAGACCAAAAACTCCCCCATATGCTATTTTTCAAGCTCAAGAGGCTGATACAATTATAACTCTTTATAATTCTGGAAAGGCTATGTTTCAAGGAATATCAGCAGATATTGATGCTAATATTTGGATAGATCAAGAACGTCATTTAAATAATCGAATCATCGATATTAATCCTAAAAAAAAGGAATCAAAAGACAATAAACCTAAATTAATAAAACAAGCTACTATTGGCTCTGATGAGGTTGGAACTGGGGATTATTTTGGACCGATTGTTGTAACTGCTAGTTTTGTCAGTGAAGAAAATATTAATTATTTACTAGATTTAAAGGTTCGTGATTCCAAAAAAATTACTGACGAAAAAATTATGCAAATAGCCCCTGAAATTATAAAAAATATCCCTCATACTACTTTTATTTTAGATAACAAATCATTTAATAAATATAGTAATATGGGATATAACATGAATAAAATAAAAGCTATATTACATAATAAAGTTCTAGTTGAAATGATAAAAAAAGAAAGTGGTAATTATAAGCAAATTGTAGTTGATCAATTTGTATATCCCACAAAATATTATGAACATATTTCTCAAGCTAAGCAAAAAGCTAGTAATATTAGCTTTATAACTCATGCCGAGGATCAGTGTCTTAGTGTTGCTGCCTCATCAATTATTAGTAGATATATCTTTTTAAAACAAATGGCAAAATTAAGTCAAGATTTAGGCGTGGAACTTCCTAAAGGAGCTGGTCAAAAAACAGATGAAATAGGTCTTCAAATCGTTTTAGACAAAGGACTAGATATATTAGATAGTATAGCTAAACTAAATTTTAAAAATACCGATAAAATTAAACAAGCTTTAAAAAGCAAAAAAGATTCCTAAATAGAAATCTTTTTTAATTGAGATTTTCTTGATAATCACATTCTTTATTAGTACAAACTTTTTTATCCTTAGCTTTAGATAGTAAACTATTACATTTAGGACAGTGTTCATTTATTGGCTCATTCCAAGAAGCAAAATCACATTTAGGGTAATTATTACATCCCCAAAATATTTTTCCTCGACGAGTTTTTTTCTCAACAATCATTCCATCACACTTTGGACAAGGAAGAAGCTCTTTTTCTATTTTTGGCTCTTTTTTTATATATTTACATTCCGGATAATTAGAACAAGCTGTAAACTGGCCATATTTTCCTCTTCTAATTACTAAAGGATTATTGCACATTGGACATGATTCCCCGGTTAATTCCGGCTCTTTTTTAGTCATTTCTTTAAATGCTTTTTCTACAACAGGTTCAAAATCATTATAAAACTTTCTTAAAATTTCAACATTATCACATTTAGCCTCTGCTACTTCATCTAAATTTTCTTCCATATTAGCAGTATATTCTACATTAATTATATTACTAAAGAATTCCTGTAATTTATCAGTAATTTCAATTCCAACTTCTGTAGGAATAAACTTTTTATTTTCTAATTTTACATAATCTCTACTTTTTAATGTTTCCATTGTTGGTGCATAAGTAGAAGGTCTTCCTATACCAAGGGATTCCATCTCATCTATTAAACTAGCCTCAGAAAATCTTGCTGGCGGTTTAGTAAAATGTTGCACTTTATCAATTTCTTCTGCTGGAATTGTTTGATCTTTTAAAGTAGTCATATCTGGTAAAATAACATCCTCATTTTTTTCATATGAACTATAAACTTTTAAATAACCATCAAATACTAAAACACTTCCAGTTGCTTTAAATAAGTAATCATTATTTTCTAAACTTATACTCGTAGCTTTTATCTTAGCATCTTTCATTAAACTAGCTAAAGCTCGATAATAAATCAAACTATAAAGCTTAAATTCATCAGCTGATAAATATTTTTTTAAACTCTCTGGTGTTCTTAATATACTAGTTGGTCTAATAGCCTCATGGGCATCTTGAACATTTTCAGCATTCTTAGCTTTTTTTATTGTTCCTACATATTTACTTCCATAATTTTCTTTAATAAAATCAAAAGTTTCTTTAGTAAAAATTTCAGATAAACGATAAGAATCAGTACGCATATAAGTAATTAATCCGGTAGTTTCACTACCAATATCAATTCCTTCATAAAGCTTTTGGGCAATTCTCATAGTTTTTGATGAACCAAAGCCTAGCTTTGAGGAAGCTTCCTTTTGTAATGTAGATGTCTTAAAAGGCATCTTACCTTTGCGATTTTTTAAAGTCTCTTTAATATCAGAAATAATAAAATCATTTGATAAACTGGCTAATATTTTATCTGCTTCTTTTTTTGTTTTTATTTCTATTTTTTTATTTTTATATTTTTCTAATGTTGCTTCAAATTCTTTAAACTTAGCAATAATTGTATAGTATTCCTCAGGAACAAAATTTTGGATTTCTCTTTCACGATCAACAATTAATTTTAAGGCAACACTTTGAACGCGGCCGGCAGATTTACCACCAGTTTTTGACTGCATTAGTTTAGATAATCTAAAACCAATTATTCTATCTAAAATTCGCCTAGTTTCTTGAGATTTAACTAAGTCATAATCTATTTTACGTGGATGTTTAAAAGCATCTTTTACGACATCTTTCGTAATTTCATGAAACTCCACTCGATCATAATCACTGTCTTTAAGTCCTAATGCATCGTATAAATGCCAACTTATAGCCTCACCTTCTCTATCAGGGTCGGTAGCTAAATATACTCTTTTACTATTTTTAATATCTTTTTTCATTTCGGTAATTAATTTTTTCTTACCACTAATAGGCTTATAAGAAGGCTCAAAATTATGTTCAACATCTACTCCTAAACCAAATTTACCACTAGTTGCTAAATCTCTAATATGACCTTTAGAAGATATTACTTTATAATCATCACCTAAATATTTTTCAATTGTTTTACTCTTACTTGGTGATTCAACAATAACTAAGTTCTTCATATTTTAAATCTCCTTTTTTAAAACTATTCTAATAATATACCAAATCTAAATCAATGACAAGAAAAAATTACTATGTAAATTTTATCTTTACTATAGTAATTTTTAATACTTGTATTTATATTTATGATATTTTCTAATAAATTATCTATTCTTTTTATATATTTTATATTTATATTGCAAATCTTGAGCTTCTGATAAAGACATATTATTAATATATTTTTGCATCTGTTCTAAATTAAAATAATTAAAAGGTAAAGTTTTTAAGAATTCAACTTCTTCTATTAATCTTCTTTCTTTTAAAAGTAAAGCTAAAAAAACATGATAACTTTGCCTCAAAGCAGCAGTCTTATAACTATTTGGAGCATTATACCATACACCATCTAAATCTAATACTTTTAAATTTTGATTAGATAATCCTATATTATTTAAATGCTTATCTAAGTACGCTAAATTATATTTAAATAATTCCTGATCTAAATTTAATAAAGCCTTTAAATATTCTTTAAGAATTTTTAAATCAAAACTACATTTGGTAAAAATATCAGCAAAAGGAATAAAATTTTCATCTAAAATTGTAGTACAGCCAATTACTTTATCACCTTGATATAATTCATCTTCAATATTAATTGCATTATTAAAATGATTAGCTTCTAACATCCATAAATACTTTTCTCTTGATAATCTATATATTGGTTTAAATATTTTATAAACTTTTCCATCTTGATAAAACAAATTGCTTTCTGCTGCTACAACTTCTTTATTTAAATATTTATCTAAAGACACATATTTATTTTTAATAACTTTTTCCGATACTTGTAATCTTGCCATAATATTCCCCCCCCTTTTTTATTTACATATTGTAATACAAAGTAAAATTAAATGCAACTATGTTAATTCATTAAAAAAAGGAAATAAATTTTTCCTTTTATCTAACTAATTTCTTTATTTTTTCTTTCATTTGTTCTAATTCTTCATTTTCAGTAAAAATAACTTCGTAAAAAGCTTTTTGAAAAGGATTATCAATGTGATCTTTATTAAGCTCAGCAAAAAATAAATTTGCTATAGTAAGTTCTTTAATTAAATTTTTAATATCTTTATCCTCAGTATTATAAAACTCATCTTTATTCATATTATCTTCCTCTTTCTTATAAATATTTATTTTTCATCAAGTAATTCTTTTAATATTTTATTAGTAATAACCGGATTAGCTTTTCCTTTAGTTTCTTTCATAACTTGACCCACAAAAAATTTAAATAAGTTATCTTTTCCATTTTTATATTCCTCTACTTGTTGAGAACAATTATTTAGAATCTTTTGAATAACATCTTTTAAATAACCCTCATCACTTACTTGAGTAATATTACTACTAATAAAATCTTTAGGTTCTCTTTTTTGCTCAATAGCTTTAATAAATATTTCTTTTGCTTGTTTTGATGATATTGTTTTATCTTCTAATTTATCAATTATTTGTTTTAATAAATCAGGAGTAATATAAAATTCACTTATAGAAATATCTTCCTTATTTAAAATACTTAATATATTAACAGTTAACCAATTGGCAGCTATTTTAGGATCCATAATTAAAGCACACTTATCAAAATAATCTGCAAAATCTTTGTCTTTAATAATTATAGAAGCATCGGCTTTATTTAATTTATAATCATTTACATACCTTTCATATCGATAAAAAGGCAATTCAGGAATTTCTTCTCTTATTTTTTCTAAATACTCTGGTTCAATTTTAAATTTAGGAATATTTGGTTCAACAAAATACTTATAATCTATAGCTTCAACTTTTTTACGCATTCTTATAGTACTTTGAGTTGTATCATCATAACGTCTTGTCTCTTGAATTATTTCATCACTTTTTCCTGCTTCTAAAGCTTCTGTTTGTCTTTTAATTTCATATTCTATTGCTTTTGCTACATTGGAAAAAGAATTAATATTTTTAATTTCAACTTTAGTTCCCAAAGTATTTATACCTTCTTTTTGTAAAGATATATTAACATCACATCTAATTTGACCCATTTTAGTATCTGCCTCAGATACATCACAATATTTAAGAGTATTTCTTAAAGTTTCTAAATATGCAACTACCTCCTGGGCAGAATGAAGACAAGGTTCAGTTACAATTTCTACTAAAGGAACTCCACAACGATTATAATCAATCAAAGAAAAATCCTCATAATGATCCATTGATGCCGTATCTTCTTCTAAATGAATATCATGAATTAAAACTTTTTTCTTTTTATCATCAACTGCAATTTCTAAATAGCCATTAATTCCCACAGGATCTGTCTGTTGGGTAATTTGATAACCTTTAGGTAAATCAGGATAGTAATAATTTTTACGATCAAATATTAATTCTTTAGGTTGCTGAGAATTAAGAGCCAAACTCATTTTAAAAGCTTTTCTTAAAGCTTCCTTATTTAAAACTGGTAAAGTACCGGGAAATGCTAAATCAAGTAAATCTAAATTTGAATTTGGAATCTCATTATAATGATTTATTCCTCTTGAAAAAACTTTTGATTTTGTATTTAATTCACAATGTAATTCTAAGCCGATTGTTGGTATATACTTCACTTTGTATTCTCCTTTGCTATTTGATTTTTATAATTCATAGTACTTTCAATAGCATAAGCAATATTTAAAACATTTGCATCATCTAAGACTTTACCAGTAATATTAATACCTATTGGTAAATCATTAACAAAGCCATTTGGTATAGTTATACTTGGAAATCCACCAAAATTTCCAATAGCCATATGATTTTCTAAAATATCATTAGTACTAATTTGTTCTTCATTATCTTGATTTAATAAAGGTGCTGGACCTGCACTACAAGGTAGAATTAAGCCATCATATTTTTCAAATAAAGAATTTACTTTATTAACAATTAATCTTCTAATTCGTTGTGCATTTTTAAAATATTTTTCCTGGTTTTCTTGTTGTAATACATAAGAGCCAATTACAAATCTTCTTTTAATTAATGGGGAAAAACCTTTAGTTCGATGATCTTTCATAATTTGATTAACACTTTTTCCCGTGCCACGAGGGCCAAAAAGAATACCAGTTAAATTAGAATCATTACTAGTGGCCTCAGCACAAGAAATACATAAATAAGATGGGAAAATAGCCGATAACAATGTTTTATCAATTGATACCTCTTCTACTTTGATACCTAAAGCTTTAGCCTTATCTAAAGTCTTTTGAAATAAAGTTAAACTTTCCTTTAACTCTTTTGATGGATTTTCATATTCATCTATATTACAAATTTCTTTAATATAACATAATTTTTTCCCTGCCACTTTTTTATCTAAAGCCTGATATAAGGATTGATCTAAGTTAATACTTGTCATATCTTTTTCATCTTGACCTTTAATATTATCAATTACTATTGCAGCATCTTTAACGTTACGAGTTAGTACTCCTACATGATCTAGCGAAGAGGCAAAAGCAAAAAGGCCAAAACGTGAAACTAAACCATAAGTTGGTTTATAACCAACAATCCCACAATAAGCAGCAGGTTTTCTAATAGAATCTCCTGTATCACTTCCTAAGGCATAAGGAACAATCCCAGCAGCTACTGCTGCAGCAGAACCTGAGGAAGATCCTCCACACATTCTTTTTCTATCCCATGGATTATAAACTATTCCAGTATGAGCAGTTGTACCAGTAGAACCCATACCTAATTCATCCATAACTGTTTTCCCAATATTTACAGCACCAGCTTCTTTTAATTTTTCTACAGCTGTAGCATCAAAAATAGGTATATAATCTTTTAGAGTATTACTAGATGCAGTTGAGAGCATTCCTTTGGTCGATAAATTATCTTTAATTGCACAAGGAATACCAGCTAGCATATTATCTATTGGTCCCTCATAGGTTGCATTTTCATCAATTGTTACAAAAAAATTATAATCTTTTTGATACTTTTTGGCCTCAGAAATTGCTTCTTGTATTAATTCATTTGCTTTAATTTGACCACTTTTTAACTCTTCATGTAAAGTTTCGATGCTTTTTGTTTTATAAGACATTTTTTTACCTCTTTCTAACTAATTTACTAGACTTTTGGTATTCTTCTATTAAATTTATAAATTCTTGCCAGGCATTATCTAATTTAATTTTCCATTCTTTATATAATTCTTTTTCTTTTTTAGATTTAAAAATATCATCAAGCATTAGACCATGATCTTCTAAATATTTTAATTTCATAAAACGCGTATTTATCTCTAAATCTAAGATATAATCTTTTTTATTTTCAATTAAAGTTTCTATTTGATTCATAAAATATTCCTTTAGTATAAGTATAAATTTCGTTTTGATCTGATAAAGAAAGAAAATAATTAAATTCTTCAATATTAGCATTAGCCGTAGATAACTCTTGCATATATTCTAATTTAAAACGAAGATATTTTAATTCTAAGATTGGATTATTAATAATTATACTTGGAGTTTGGGCAGTATAAAGTTCTTCATAAAATAAGTATATAAACATCTTTTTTAATTGTAATTGTTTAATATATTCTATATTTAGCAATATTGCCTGATAATATTCACTATTCATAATTCTACCTCTTTTTAAGTTTCTCTTCGATCGTCTTTATTTCTAATATTAAATTTTTTTCTTTATATTCTATTGCATTTAACTTAGATAATTTATGTAAATAGATGCCACAATTCTGTTTATAAAAATTTTTCATGTTAATCTGCTCTTGATACCAGTGATACTCTAAACTTTGATAAAATGCATTTAACATTTGTTTTTTTAAATCTAAAAGTAACAATAATTCAGTATCCATATTACTTTAAGATCCTCTTTTGATAATTACGTATTTGTAATTCATTTGTTAGATCATCTAAATTTTTTTTAGCTGATATATAATTTAACTTCATTAATTTATTTCTAATTTGACAATATTTATTAAATTCTGTGGCATCTTCATATGGTTCTTGACCATTTGTATTAAATTCGTTTTCTTTTATTAAAAACCAATTATACTGTTCAATACCTATTGCATTTATTATCCCCTCAAAGTATTCTTCAAATAATTCTTTTAGTGCTTCCAATTCTAATGTGTCTTTTTTTTCATAATTAAATGAATCTTTAATCATGCTCGAATATTTATCCATTTTCAAACCTCCCCAAATAATTTATATTCATATTATAACACTAATAAATATTTTAACCCACTGTTTTTGGGACTTTAACTTCTCTACCATCTAGTTGATCTGTATTTTTCAAAGCATCTTTAAAAGTTATACTAGGACATGGTTCATCATCTCGAAGTTTAGCAGTATATAAATCAATTGGATGAGTCATCGGCTCTACTTTTTCAATATTTTTTATCTGATTAATTAAATTCATATTCTCCTCAATTAAAGAAAACTCATCTAATAAAGTCTGATTTTCCAAAGGCGTTAAACCAATAAGTAATTTATCAGCTAATTCATCTATTGTCTTTTTATTAAATTCCATATCTTCACCTAATTTACATAACATATTTTTTTATCGTTTGATAATTATTTAAAATCTGATTAATTTCTTTTAACTTTTCTTCAACTAAAGCAAAATCATTATTATCTAAAATTATTTTTATTTTTTGTAGTTTATATAAATTACCTAAATTACGTTCTATATTTTGCTGCATAAATTCTAATCTATATAAATGATTAGTATACCATTGATAATCTTCAATCCCCACTAAATTTATAATATCTTCATATCGTTTTTGGTAAACAAGTTGTAAAAACTCTAAAGTTCTTTGATCTAAATTTTTAATATCTTGAGAAGATAAACTATCATAATATCTTGAATAATTTTGATAATATTTTTTTGGCATTTCATTCATAATTACATTACCTCCAAATTAAAAGTCACAATTATTTGGGGTTCTTGGAAAAGGTATTACATCTCTGATATTTTCTACACCAGTTAAATACATGATTAAGCGTTCAAAGCCCATTCCAAATCCTGAATGATAACATCCCCCAAATTTTCGTAAATTTAAATACCAATTAACAGTATCTAAATCAACATTCATCGCACGAGCTCGTGAAATTAATTTATCATAGTCTTCCTCTCTTTGTGAACCTCCCATTAATTCCCCAGCTTGTGGAACTTCCAAATCAACTGCTGCTACAGTTTTGCCATCTTTATTTTCTTTCATATACCAAGCTTTAATATCTTTAGGCCAATTATAAATAAATACCGGCCCATCAAATACTTCTGTAATGTATTTTTCATGTTCTTTGGCAATATCTTCATCATATGATGGCTCAAACTCCCATTTTTTATCTGCTTTAAGTAAAATATCAATAGCTTCATGATGAGTAATTTTCTTAAACTTAGAATTTACTAATTTAGTTAATTTATTCTTTAAGCCTTTTTCTACAAACTTATCTAAAAATGTAATCTCATCATCACATTTATCTAAACAATATTTTACGACAAACTTTAACATTTCTTCTTCAACATTCATTAAATCATCTAAATCCATAAAAGCCATTTCTGGTTCAATCATCCAAAATTCATTAGCATGAGTTTTGGTGTTGGAATTTTCAGTTCTAAATGTTGGGCCGAAAGTATAGATTCTTTTAAATGCCATGGCAAACGCCTCACCATGTAATTGACCAGTTCCTGTAATAAATGTCTGTTTTTTAAATAAATCCTTACTCATATCTACCTTATTATCAACCTTTGGTAAATTGTTCAAATCTAATGTTGTTACTTTAAACATTTGATTTTCACCCTCACAATCTGCTGTTGTTAAAAGTGGCGTATGAACATATAAATAATTATGAGATTGAAAATATTCATGTATAGCCATAGCAGCTATGCTACGAACTCTAAATACCGCTTGAAATAAATTAGTTCGTGGACGAAGATACGCTATACTACGCAAGAATTCAAAACTATGAGCTTTAGGTTGCAGTGGATAATCACTAGGACAGTCCCCTTCTAAAGTAATTTTACGTGCTTTAAGTTCATAATCTTGCTTACCTAAAGACTCTACTAAACTTCCTTCTACTTTTATAGCACATCCAACTAAAAGCTTAGAAACATCTTCAAAGTTTTCTAAAGTATTATCATAAACTATTTGAAGATGATTAAAACTAGTACCATCACTAAAATCGATAAAACCAAAGCTTTCATGCTTACGATGATTTCTTATCCAGCCTTCAACTGTAATATCTTGGCCAGTTAATTTTTTAGAAATTTGTTTAACATCCATATTTATATTCCTTTCTATTTTAAGGTTTTAACCTGGTTGGTCCTCTATAGATATAAGTTGCTTCTCTAATATTATCTATATTTAACATTTGCATTAATACTCGAGCAATTCCTATGGCAAATCCACCGTGAGGAGGACATCCATATTTAAAGAAATCTAAGTAAAATTCTAAGGATTCTGGATCAATATCCTTTTTTATTATTTGCTCTTTTAAAATATCAATACGGTGTTCCCTTTGCGATCCCGTAGTTATTTCTACTCCCCTATAAAGTAAGTCATAACTATTAGTAAGACTATCTGAATCTAGATTATGATAAAAAGGGCGTGCCGAAAAAGGAAATTTAGTTACAAAAACAAAGTCACTATTATATTTTTTCTTAACATATTTACATAATAGCATTTCCTCTTTTCGTTCAAAGTCATCTTTTCTTTCTCCTACAAAATGAAACTCATCCTGTAAAATCTTCTTAGCTTCTTTAAATGTAATTCTAGGAAATTTAACATCTAAATTAGATAATTCAGTTTTAAATAACTTTTTAATATCATCTTTATATTTTTCATAAACTTTATTAAATGCATATTTAAGCCAAGCTTCTTCCATATCCATAATATCTTCAAAAGAATCGATATAAGACATTTCAATATCAGCCATATTTATTTCAGTAGCATGATAGGAAGTATGCGAATTCTCAGCTCTAAATGCTGGACCTATTTCAAATACTTTACCAAAATTAGCTGCCATAGCCATTTGTTTATAAAACTGAGGAGATTGGGATAAACAAGCTTCTTGGCCAAAATAATCCAATTTAAAAGTTTCGGCTCCGCTTTCAGCAACTGAGGCAGAAATTTTTGGCGAATGAATTTCAATAAAGTTATTCTTTATACAATATTCGCGTAAAGAATGTTCAAATAAAGTTTCAATTTTAAATAATAAATTATTATCTTCACGTCTTAAATCTAAAAAACGATAATCTAATCTTGTTTCTCTTAAAGCGGCATCACGAGTTTTTATATTTATTGGCAATTGATCTAAAGACATACTCGTAATTTCAATACTTTTGGGAATAACTTCTTTTTGACCAAGCTTAACTGATGGTGCATTATAACAAGTCCCTATTATTTTTACGGTACTTTCTAATGTAATACTTTCTACAATCTTAACTAAAGACTCATTATTTTCTTTTTCAATTGTTACTTGAACCTTACTACTATCATCTTTAATTACCATAAATATAACATAAGGCAAATTACGAATATTTTCAACAAACCCTTGTATTAACACTTCTTGATCATAATATTTTTCTAAATCTTTTATTTTTACTGTTTTCATTATTTTCTCTCCAAAACTCTTTTAATTTGATCAATATAATCAACATCAACTTTATATCTTATATTTTGATCTAAAGCATTCAAAATAGCTTTTAATTGATCTAAATTTGTATAAGTCATCATTTCTTTTTTTACTTCATTATATTGATATTTTAACTCATGATTAATATTTGTTAAAGTAATAATGTAAGTTAATGTATTATTTTGTTTAGAACAAACATCAACATAGTTATAAAAATCCCAAAATACACTTTGTGGTAAGATTTGCGTAATCTTATCATTGCGAGTTAAAACATCTAAGGCATCAACTAATATTCCTCTAAAAGATGTAAACAATACTTTTTGATCATAAAGAATTTCAAACCCACTGGCATTCAATTCTTGCATTTTATTATATGAATTAGAATTTAATTGTTCAGCATCTAATACATTATTATAAAAATCTAAATATCTAATAACCATATTTTTCTTCCACCTTTTACATATGCATGTCTAAATAATCAACTAAATCATTTATTTTTACTTTTTCCTCTTCTTTAAGTTTATTATCTTTAAGAGTTACTTCATAATTTTTAATATCATTACTATTTACAATAATCGTATATTTACTTTTAAAACGATCGGCACTTTTAAATTGGCTTTTTAAACTTCTATTCAAATAATCAGTTTCACATATAAAGCCATTTAAACGTAATTCTTGAGACAAATACAAAGCCGTTTCTTTTTCTTCCTCATTTACATAACCAATATATACATCAATAGAATCATTTATAGGAATTTTTACCTCTTCTTCATCTAAGGCTAACATTATTCTTTCTAAGCCCATAGCAAATCCCATTCCACAGGTTGATGGACCTCCAAGCATTTTTACTAGATTATTATACCTTCCTCCTGCAGCTAAAACATTTTGAGAGCCAAAATTTTTACTAAGCATTTCAATTTCAAATACTGTATGACTATAATAATCTAAACCTCTAACAATACTTGGATTAACTACATATTCTATATCTAATAAATTTAAATATTCTTGTAATTTAGAAAATCTTTTAGCACTATCTGAATTTAAATATTGATCTATTTTAGGAGCATTTTTAAACCATGTTTTTGAGGCATCTACTTTACAATCTAATATTCTTAACGGATTTTTCTTTAACCTATTTTGACAATCTTCACACATATCATTAGTATAATTAGAAAAATATTCAACTAAAGCTTTTTTATAATCTGATCGAGACTCATCATCTCCTAAAGTATTAATATTTACTCTAATATTTGTAAGTCCTAATAACTTAAAAATGTTATATGCTAAACTTATTACCTCAGCATCAATAAAGGGATCATCACATCCTAATACTTCCACCCCAAATTGATTAAACTCACGTAATCTACCAGCTTGAGGTCTTTCGTAGCGATACATCATTTCGTTATAGTAAAGTTTAACTGGTTGAATATCTCTACCATATAATTTATTTTCAATATAGCTTCTAACTACTCCTGCAGTTCCCTCGGGTCTTAGCGTAATATCTCTATCTCCACGATCTTTAAAATCATATGTTTCTTTAGTAACAATATCTGAGGTATTTCCTACACTACGATGAAAAACCTCACTAGATTCAAATACAGGAGTTCTAATAAATTCATAATTATATTTTTCACAAATTGCAGTTAAAACATCATTTATATACTGCATTTTTTTAGCTTCTTTTCCTAATAAATCATATGTACCTTTTGGTTTGGTAATCATTATATCATCCTTCCAATTAAAAAGTACCTATCTATATAAGGACGACTTAACTGCCGCGGTGCCACCTTATTTTACCTAGGTACTCTTTATTTTTTATCGCATATCTGCGTTTCTAAATTCTGAAAGTTGTCTTTCTTTTATTTTAAGTTTAGGTATCTCTCAGCTCTAATACCCTCTCTTGGAAAACTTATTTTAATAAAATACTTAGTCTTTCTTTAGAAAATATATTAATATTTTAACTTATTTTTTTAAAATTCGCAACTATCTAGATGCTTTTAAAGTTTTGGCAATGCCATCTAATTTGTCTAATTCTGCATCTACTAAAGTATAATATTGATTATATAGATCTTTTAAAAGTCTTTTTTGATATTTTAAATCCTCTTTAAGAACAGATTTAATAGATCTTTTTTCATTAAAAGGCATAGTTTGACGTCTTAAGTTTTTCTTCTCTTCTCTTAATAATTCTACTTCTTTACTACATGCTCTAATCTCATTTAATAATATATCCATTTCTTCTTCCATATTTAAAATTCCTTTCTTTTAAGAATAAGTTTATTATAACATTTATTTTTAGTTATACAAGTAAAAAATTTACTTATTTATTCTTTAGAATCTATAATTATTGTCACAGGTCCATCATTTATTAAACTAATTTGCATATCTGCTCCAAAAACCCCACTGAAAGTAGGAACACTTTGATTTAATTTCATATTAAACAAATCATAAAATTCTTGAGCCTTTTTATAATTAAGAGCATCGATAAATGATGGCCGATTACCTGAGGTAGTATTTGCATATAAAGTAAATTGAGAAATTGATAAAATGCTCCCCTTTATATCAAGAATACTTTTGTTTAGTTTATTTTGCTCGTCACTAAATATACGTAATTTAATAATTTTATTTACTAAATAATTAATATCATCTAAGGTATCATCTTTATGAAAACCTACCAAAATCATAAATCCTTCTTCTATTTTATTAATAACGCGCTTATTAGTAGTGATACTAGCTTGAGATACTCTTTGGATAACTACTTTCATAATTAAATTCTACTACACTTTTTTACAAATGATAGCATATTTAGATCATTCATAAATTGTTCTAAAGAATTTTTATCTTTTACTTTAACAGTTAAATTAAAAACAGAGCCAGTATCTAATTGGTTATTTTTTACCTCTTCAATATAGACATTACGTAATGAAGCTTTTGTAATTATTTCTAAAAGAGCATTTTTATGAGGAATACTTTCAATTTTTACTCCAGCTATATATGTTTTATCAGATGTGTCATTCCAACTAACATCAATTAGTCTAGTTGCTTCTTTTATATTTTTACAATCTTTACGATGGACACTAACACCTTGCCCTTTAGTAACATATCCTATTATTTCATCTTGATAAATTGGCTTACAACATTTTGCTAAACTTACCTTTATATCATTAGTCCCTGCTACAATTACATCATTTTTATAATCTGGCTTAGTAGTATTTCTATTACGTACTTTATCAAGCAAAGCATCTGTTATATCTTTTTTATCTTCTTTAATTAAATTAATAATATATGTTGGAGTATATCTTAAAGATCCTATAGCTAAATATAGTTCATCTTTAGATTGTAATTTTAATTCGTCTAATATCTTACGTAAGTTTTCCTCATTTATAATTTGAGAAATACTATATTTTTTACGTCTAATCTCTTTTTCTAATAATTCTTGACCTTTATTTATGTAGCGTTCTTTTTCTTGTTTACTAAAATAAGCTTTTATTTTATTTTTAGCATGAGTTGTTTTAACAAATTTTAACCACTCTAAAGATGGAGTTGAAGTATTACTAGTATTAATTTTTATAATATCTCCATCTTGAAGTTCATAATCTATTGGAACAATTTTTTCTCCTACAATTGCTCCTACCATTTTATCTCCAATATCAGAATGTATTCGATAAGCAAAATCTACAGGAGTTGACCCTTTAGGAAGCTCTACAACATCACCCTTAGGAGTAAATACATAAATCATTTCTGATAAAAATTCTGTATCTAATTTAGAGGCAAATTCACTATCAGTTACCCCTTCTTGATTAGATTCAATTAAATTACGAAACATTTCTAGTTTTTGTTCCATAATTTTTTGAATTTTTACTGTACCTTTTTCTTTATAAGACCAATGGGCAGCGACACCTTTTTCAGCTATTTCATCCATTTCATAAGTTCTAACTTGAACTTCAAAATGATAGCCATTTTTACCAAAAACAGTTGTATGTAGTGATTGATACATATTTTCCTTTGGCATAGCAATGTAATCTTTAAACCTTCCCGGAACTGGGCGATACTTAGAGTGAATTAAACCAATTACTAAATAACAATCACTTTCTTTTTCAACAAATACTCTTAATGCTAAAATATCATGAATATCACTAAATTTACGTCCTGTAGTCAGTTTATGATAAATACTATGAACGCTTTTAACTCTTCCTTTTATCTCAAACTTAATTCCATTATCTACTAAAATTTCGGAGATATTTTCTTTCATATCTTGTAATAGATCATTTAACTCTTCTCTTGAGGCATTTAATTCATCTAATACGTCTTGATATACATCAGGTTTTGAATATTTTAAACATAAGTCTTCCAATTCACTTTTTATAGAATTTATTCCTAAACGATGAGCAATCGGAATTAAAACTTTTTCGGTTTCATGAACTTTGATCTTTTGCTTTTGAGGGGATATTGCCCATATTGTACGCATGTTATGTAATCTATCGGCAAGCTTAATAAATAATACTCTGACATCCTCAGCAAGTCCTACTAAAACTTTTCTTAAATAAATAGCTGATAATTCTCGATCATCATTTAATGTTAATTTGTTAATCTTACTTACAGTATCTACAATAGAAGCTATATCATCACCAAATTCTAAAGCTAGCTCTTCTTTTGTTGTATTTCCATGATTAATTGTCTCATGAAGCAAAGCCGCAACTATAGTTTGACTATCGGCATGAAGGGAGGCCAAAATATTTGCTACCCACAAAGGATGATTTATAAAATCTTCTCCAGAGGCACGTTTTTTTCCCTTATGTTTATCATAAGCAAACTCATATGCTTTATCTATAAGTTTTAAATTTTCTGGTTCTTTAATATACTTACTAATATTTTTTTTTAAATCTTCATATGTCATTACTTTACTGATATTTTCCATTTTTTCACCTTCTATAATATATCATCTTCGTCTAAATATGCTTCCCTTTTTATTTTACTAAATAAGCTTTTTACATAATTATCAAAAAAAGAATTTTCCGTATTTAAAATATCATCTACCATTTCACAAAGTGATAAATCTGTAGAATTACGCCATTTATGAGTTTTTAAAGCATTCCATATATCAACAGCTTTTATATACTTATAGCCCATTTTCTTTAGTTCATTTTCTTTACAATTTAAAGCCGGAATTAATCGATTATATAGCTCTTCTACTGAACTAAATTTTAAAGCTTCCATAAATAACACCTTCTTTTATTTCATATATTTATTATATAATATTCCGTATTTTTTTTAAAGGAGAATATATGAAGAATAAATTTATCAAATCAACTTTAATCTTAATTTTTGGAGGAATGATTACTAAAATACTAGGGTTTATTATTAAAATTGTTTATACCAGAATGATCGGTGAGGATGGAATATCTTTATATATGCTAATTACTCCTGCTTATTCACTTTTTATTACCATAGCTCAGTTAGGTCTTCCAATTGCTATTTCCAAATTAGTAGCTGAAAACAAAAATAGTAAAAAAATAATTTTTTCCTGTATCCCTTTAATGCTTATATTAAATTTAATTGTTATTATATTAATCTTTTTAAGTGCTGATTTTATAGCAACTACCCTTTTAAAAGCTCCTGAGGTAAAACTACTTTTATACTCCTCAGCACTGGTTTTACCATTTATCTCTTTATCTAGTATTATCAGAGGCTACTTTTTTGGTAAACAAAAAATGTTTCCCCATACATTTTCTAATATTATTGAACAAATTACTAAATTAGGTTTAATATTTTTAATAATTCCCTATTTATTAAAAAAAAGTGTTATTCTAGCAGTTAGTGCCTTAATATTATTAAATATTTTATCAGAAATAGTTTCTATTATTATTTTCTTATTTTTCTTGCCCAAAAATTTTTGCATAAAAAAAGATGATATTAAACCAGATTTAGGAAGCATAAAAGATGTTTTAAGAATTAGTCTACCCTCTGTATCATCTCGTTTTATTGGTAATATTGGTTTTTTCTTAGAGCCAATTATATTAACTAATATTTTAACTTATGTAGGATATAGTAGTTCTTTTATTGTAAAAGAATACGGTATTTATAATGCTTATGCTATCCCAACTCTTATGTTACCCTCTTTTTTTATCATGGCTTTATCATCATCACTAGTTCCTGAAATAGCTAAGTTCTATAGTATGAGGAACTTAAAAATGGTTAAAAGACGTTTTAAACAAGCTATGCTTATTTCTTTTTTCATTGGTCTAATTTTTAATGCTATTTTATATCTTAAAACAAATGAAATTTTAAATTTAGTTTATAATACTTCTAGTGGAACTGAATATATTAAATTCTTATCTCCTTTCTTTTTATTATTTTATTTAGAAGGTCCCATGGTTAGCATGTTACAATCATTAAATAAAGCAGGAGCGTCTTTAAAAATAACTTTATATGGAGTTATTATCAAACTATTAGTTATGGCTTTATTATCACTTTGTCATATTGGTATATATGGCTTAGTAATATCAGAAATAGTTAATATTATATTTGTCGTATCACTGAATTATAAGGAAATTAAAAAAATTATATAAAAACAACTAAATAAAATTAGTTGTTTAAACTTGCATTAATTCTTTTGATTTTTCCTGAGTTTTTTCATCTACTACTTTATTAAATTTAGCAATTAATTCTTGAATATCTTCTAACATTAGTTTTTCTTCATCTTCAGGGTATTCTTCTTTTTTTATAGCATTATTAGCATCTTGACGAATATTTCTAAGAGCAATCTTAGCATCTTCAGACATTGCTTTTATTTGTTTTACATACTCTTTTCTGGTCTCTTCTGTTAAATCAGGAATGGTAAGAATTATTACTTCACCATTATTTACGGGACTAATTCCTAAGTTTGCTTCATTAATAGCTTTTTCTATTTCCTTTAAAGCGGATTTATCAAAAGGTTTAATAAATAGTTGTTTACCATCGTGTACTGTAATATTTGCTAAACTACTAAGTGGAGTTGGTACTCCATAGTAACTGGCATTAATTCCATTTAACATTGCCGGATTTGCTCGACCTGCACGCACACTTAAAAATCTATCTTCCATGCTTTCAACAGCTTTTTGCATTTTCTTCTCTATTTGACTTATATCCATTTTCTCTCTCCTTAATCTTAAGCCTATAGCTTTAACTAATTTAATTTTATCATATTTATTTTTTAAAATACAATATAATTAATAAAAAAGACTTAGAAATTTGTTCTAAATCATCTTAATTTATATTGAAACTTCATAGGGACTTGTTTTTGTCCCATCGCCACCTGTAATTATTATATCAGCTCTTAAATTGATAATTGGTCTTACCACTCGTACATTATTAACATTATTACTATGAATAAATATAGAGTGAATAATAAATACAACTGCACTTGAATCTGTAGAATTAATAGGAGAAAAGCTCCACCAACTACCATTATAATATAAATAATTACTTTTATCAGTTGTATCATAATATGGAATACCTGCCAAAAATATTTCATCTGCAGTTAAAAGTCCTATTTTACTTTCATAATATCCGCCATAGTTTTTGGTGGTATTTGGACATTTTAATGTAGGATCAACACTAGTTGTTATTCTATTATAAGCAGGATAATAAATTACATTTTCCGTGGATTGAACACTAGTATCATTACAATATCCAGCTTGAGCTATATAACTATCATAATTTGCTATTTTCTGATACCAAGTATTTTCTAAATAATTTTTTATTGTACTATTGGTTACACTCTTGTTATTAGTAAATGTTTTAGTATCACTATTATAAGTGCTAATACATGGTGAAGCTATTGTACAGGCACTTGCATTATCATAGGTATATCCTACATATTTAGGAGCATTATAAGTGTTATTAAAAGCGGTGCTGGTACCAGTTGATTCAACTAAGATCATTCTAATAGTACCATCACCATTAATGCGTACTACTTTCCATGTTAATCCGGCAAATGATACATAATTATTATCTATTGCTCCTCTTAAATAATAAGACATTCCTTTATCATCGGTCAAAGCAAACAAACCATCTTGACTAATTCCCTTTGCATTTGGAGCACCTGCAACTAACTCGTCTGCTGTTGGAGATTTTTCATGTAAAGAATTTGTTGCCATAATCTTACTTGCCAAGTAATTACTATCTTCTAAATTATCTATTTGAATTAAACCACCAAATGTTTTTCCTTGATTATCATTTTGGTTATCGGCTGTTTCTTTAAAATGAATAGTTAAGGTATATTCTTGGGTTACTCCCGGATTTATTCCAATGGCATTTATTATATACCCACTATTATCTGGTGCAACAGTTTCATCTTTTATACCTCCATTATTAGTACTACTAACACTATATACCAAATCATTTTTATCAGCAAAATTATTTATTACATCAATCATTGTTAAACCATATGTTACAGGAAGAGTTCCTGTGTTTTTTACTGTAAATTTTGTTTGAATTGTTGCCCCAGGATATAAATTATCTGCTCCTACTAAGGTCGTGCCATCTAATACTAAAGACATTGTTCCGGTATTTGCATTCACGCCTTTTGCTGTATCATTACCAATTACCGTGGCTGTAAAATAAGCATAAGAAATGCTACTTATTAGTACAAAAGCTAGTGCACAAAAGCTTATAATAAAAACTTTATTATTAATCTGTATATGATGTTTTTGCATAAGTCTTACTCCTTTTATTTTTAAAAATACACTTAATTTTTTCTATAAAAAAATGATATTAATAATCAATATCATCTATATCATCAATTATAGCAAGTTCCTCTTCTAAAGTTTGTTTTAGACGAGTCTTCATTATATTTACACGATGCTTTAAATTAATTGATTCTTGCTCAATTTTGGATGATTTAAGCAAAGCTTCATTTATAATGCGAGAAGCATTTTGTTTAGCTTCTTTTATAATACTATTTGATTCATCACGGGCGATTTTTTTTATTTGACTAGAAGTTTCCTCAGCAATAGACACAGCTTTATTTAACGTACTTTCCATATTTTTATAATGCTGCATCTGTTCATTTAATTCTTTTATTTTATGATCTCTTTGTCTTAAATTATTAAGCATTGCTTCATATTTATCAGCCACTTCAGCTACAAAATCGTTAACTTCATGCTTATTATAGCCTTTAAAGCTTGTACTAAACTTCTTCATCAAATCACCTGCCATTACAAACTAAGATTAAACTACCACTCTACTTCTTCATCTTCATTACTGTCTTTTTTATTATCTTCTGTTATTTTTCCTTGAACACTTACATTTTTAGGAGTACATAAATATATACCTACACCAACTTTTTCCATAGAACCCCCAATAGCATAAATACAACCAGATAAAAAATCAATAATTCTTTTAGCTTGATCTGATGTAACTCTTTTTAAATTGACGACTACACTATTTCTATTTTTTAAATGATCTGCTATTTGTTGTGATTCAGAATAAGCTCTTGGCTCTAATAAAATCATTTTATTGCCAGTTTTATCAGCTTCTTTTAAAGCCTCTTCCTCACTCATTGTATAAAATTCATCTTCACTTGATTCATTATCTTCTTCTATAAACATCTTTTTTAAATTTTTAAAAGCCATTTTTGTTCCTCCATTTGTACACTTTTTATCCTACCATATAATTTTATCAAAAAATTTTTTTTATTTCAATGGATTTAACTACTTTATAATTAATTATCTAAAATTTTTCGAACTCTAATTTGTTCTTCTAAATTTTCGAAATACAAAGAATCTAAATTATTTATTTCTTTTTTTAGCTCTGTATCAATAATTGGTAAGTTGTAATTTAAAGCAACTAAAAAATTCTTAAGACAATCATATTGATATTTTAATTCTTCTTGTAATCTTTTAAAAGATATAAGATTTTTTTTCGTTAAATAAGAAGATATTGCTAAAAACGGCACTCCTATACCCACAGCATTTTGTTTAATATCTATTTTATCTTTAACCCGCCATTCATCAAATAAATCTGTATCATTTTTTTCCATACTAGCTTCAAATTGGGCAACTAATTTTGGTTTTATTGCATTAGGAATATCACTATTTAAAACAATTGAATAACAATATAGTACAAAAGATGAGTAAGCATCGTGAGGATTATGATAATAATTTATACTAGAATTAATTAACTTTCTCATATCTTTACATATGCATATTTGATCTAATCCTGCTAAAGAAGCTTTTTTAACATTTGTTATCCCCTGATTTCTAAGAGAATAAATATAACCTGATTTTAATATTTTCCTTAAATCTTTTAAAGATTCATATAAATCATCTTTTTCTATATAAGATCCAAAGCTAGATCCTAGTGGATTTATGCCATGATAATAAACATTTTCTAAATTTTGCACTTAAGATCTTCCTTTCTTTCAAAAGATAGTATAAATCTTTATTAGCTTTATTGCAATAAAAAAGCTTATCACTATTTTACTAGTAGATAAGCATCTATATTATAATAATCAACAATTTTAGTATCTTTGTTATATTTAAGATTAATATAAGTTAAAATTAGTTTTTTAGTATCACTTATATTAATTACATATTTATCTTTTAAATAATTATTATCATTAGCTTCAATAATATCATTTATTTCTTGACTTAAATCAACTATAGTTTCTATATCATTTCCCTCAAATACAATATTTTTTAAATCAATGTTTTGATAAGAATTAGCGCTCACTTCATACATATAATTAAAATCTTTAATCTCATTAAATGATGTATCAAAATAACGTGTTAAATGGCTATATTCAGTAGTCTGAACCTCATTTAAATATTTATATTTATTATCAATATTATAATAAGCTTGAATTTCTTCAATTTCTTCTGCACTTAATGTTGAACTGATAAAGTCTTGGCCTAAATCATTATTTTCTAAATATTCATAAGCACTATATATTTGAATTTTTTTATCATCAGTCAAATTACTTTGAGTATGATATTGATTTAAAATACTTTTTTGGTTCATAAGTGACAAATCATCCATATTTATTCCTGGAACTATTGTACTTATAGCAACTAATATAATCGCTACAAATATTAAATTTTCTAATTTGTCTGGTTTTTTTAAATAAAATAATATAAATATAATTTCAAATATAATTAACATAATTGTTAAATATCTAAGGGGCGTTAAACCATAAATACTAATTCGTAATCCAATAGAATATATTTGTAATAAAATAAACGGGCAAAATAAATATGGTAATATTTTATTGATTTTACTAAATATTTTTACTTCATTATTTGTATAATTAATTATCCAAATTGGAATTCCTAAAATAAATAAACCACTTATAATTCTTCCTACTTGATTTGATGGCATACTTAAGCTTAGAATAATTTTTATAATATATAAGTAAATAATTGCAAAGGCCATTAATAAAATAGTTTGTAAAATATAATGAATTAATATTTTTAAAAATTTAGTTATTTCTATATTAGAATTAGTAAAACTCAAAATTATTTGAGGAACATAATAAAATCCCAAAATTAATATTTGAATACGTACTGTTAAATTAAATAACAAATAATCAAATAATAAATAATTAAATATTACACTAAGTAATAAAGCACCTAGGGCTATTACACTATAAATAATACTTGAGTAAAAAAAGTTAATAAAAACATTTCTTATATACTTATAAAATGTTATTTTTTGTTTTTTAAAATTATAAAATATAGCTAATAAATAAAGAATAATTATATAACAAAAACTTAACTTTTTAATATATCTTAAATAATTTTGATTAAATTCAATATTATTTAAGATAACTAAAATTATACTAATTACAATACCAATAAAATAACCAACTTTTCTTTTTGAAGCTTCTTTTTGAAAAATTGTTTCTAATAAAAAAGTAAAGAAAAAAAGAAATAATCCAAACAATATTATATTATTAAACATTTTACTAGTAATAAAAGTGCTATTAAAAAATATCGTAACTAATAAAGATATAACAAAAATTATGCTAATGCTCAAAGGGAAATCTTTCATTCTCTCCCAACTTTTAATAATTATTTTTTTTACATTTTTCATAAACACTATCCTTTAATTAAATTATATAATATTTTCATACTTTTTTTAAAGCTCTTTTTTTATTTTTAATAATATTCTTATTTTCTAAATAGTTTACTAATTCTTCATCTATTTTATATATTCTCTCCTAAAATTAAAAATGACCTAGGGCTTCAAAAGTTTCCTAGGTACTACTCGATAAATCTTATCAGATATTAACGATTCTATCAATTAATTTTTCGATGATTTTAACATTATATCTGAATATCTTAAAATATCATCTTTTATAATGATTATGCAAGTTATAAAAAACTCAATATCATTTTCTATTTGTTGGCCTTTTCACGTACTACTGCTTGTCAAACTAGGTAATTAACTTATCCAATATGGACGCTCATACGTATTCATTTAAAGACTAAAATCACTTAATTTAATTTTTTCTATTTAATATTTATTATTTCTTTTACTATTTCTAAAAATTGATTCCACCCTATTACTATTGTTATAATCACTGAAAGAAAAGTTAAAATACTGATAATACCACTACATAATTTGAATAATACACTATCTTTTACTTTAGATAAACTTTTAGAAGATATTAATCCCACACTAAATAATATATCAAGAGGAATTCCTAATATTGCTTTAATACCGCTTGTTAAATCATATATAGGATTAAATAATCTTCTTATCTCATTTTTTCTATATTCATCTATTATTCCCATCTTTCTTAAAAAACAATTGTGACACCATGTTATTTGATCTCCTTCATATTCAATCAACCCTTTTGCTTTTAAAGATAAGACTTCATTCATGAAATTAATTACTACTTCATAATTTGGATAATGACCTCTACTATCTCTGTAAAGAATTATTCCCGAATCGCCTAATATTATTTGTATTTTATCACTATTTGACATAAGCCATTCATATTCTTTTGTATTATATTTATCTTTATTAATCAAATCTGAAATAAATTTGCTAAACTTTTCTTCATATTCATAGATAAAGTTATAATTATCAGACCACTTTCTTATATTTAAAACATTAGTAATAATACCAATTATAATTAGAAAAATTACTGTTAGAATAAAATATATCATGGTATGCCTCCTTAACAATATATTATACCATTTTATTCTAAAATAGCTTAATCTAATTTATGCTCTACGATAAAATAATCTTGTTTTTTTCCTTTGACTTCTAAATTAATTGGTTCATTTAATAATACCAATTTCCATTCGAACCAATCTTTATGTACTGTTATTTTTTCTACTACCTCCTCTATTAATAAATCATTAATTCCATTGTAATTAAAATCTAATAATCTCCTAACACTTTGTTTAGCTTTTTCAATTTTAACTTCAGGTGGATCTAATCTTTTCAATTCTTTTTCTAAATCTTCTATTTCTAATTTATATAATTCTATTTTATCAGATAATTTCTTTTGAAATGATTCATAATCAGATGGATTAACTTTCTTATCTAAATACAAATTCAATAATCTATCCAACTTAATAGACTCTTCTTTTATTAGTTTATTATATCTTTTTATTTCATTATTTAATTCATCAGCATCATGTGTATCTATTTTTATACCATTTAGTAGTATTAACTTTAATTCTGTTCTATTATGTTCATCTTCTACGAGATTTCTAAATATGAATTCAGCCATTTTCTCAAGTTTCCATTCTTGTACTTCTTTGACTTCGCAATATTTATAACCATATTCATACTTCCCACCCTTGGGATGAGTTTTTCTGTTATAGCATGCATAAGCATATGTTTTACCTTTGTTAGTTATGTGGTCTTTTCTTCTGTTAAAAGTTGACCCACATTCACATATCATTTTCTTACTCCATACATATTTAGGTACTCCAATTGCCGTCCTATCACCTGATGTTGATGGTTTAGAGTGTCTATCTAGTATAGCTTGTACTTTTTCAAAATCTTCTTTTGAAATAATAGGTTCATGGGTACCTTCTACAACTATTTGCTCTATCTCTCCTCTATTCTTTCTCGCTTTTTGTTCAAGATAATCAGGTATATATTGTTTATTATAAACTATCGTTCCTGCATAAAATTGATTTCTTAATACACGTGTTATATAAGCAGCATTCCATCTATTTAGTCCAGTTGATGTCTTATAACCGTTCCTTTCTAAGTCTTTGGCTATAGTAGTTGTACCTACACCATTTAGATATTCTTTAAATATGTATCTAACTATTTCTGCTTGATCTTGATTAACTATCATAGTGTTCTTGTCAATTTTATCATATCCCAAAATATTTCCAGAACCCATAAAAATTCCATTCATGAATGCTATTCTTAAACCTGCTTTTACTCTTTGAGAAGTTTTCTTACTTTCATTTTGAGCTAGTGTTGCCATTATGGTAAGCTTTAATTCTCCATCATCATCCTTAAATGTCCAAATATTATCTTCTGTAAAATATACTTCAACACCAATCTTTTTAAGTTTTCTTGTTTCTTGTAATGTATCGACTGTGTTTCTAGCAAATCTTGATACTTCACGAGTAATAATTAAATCAAATTTACCTTCATGGGCATCTTTCATCATCCTTATAAAATTCTTCCTTTTCTTAATAGAAGTTCCTGTAATACCTTCATCTATATATCTATCATATAGAATCCAATTAGGATGCTTATCTAATATATCATCATAATACTGAACTTGATTATCTAGTGCCGATAATTGTGCTTCATGTTCAGTAGATACTCTAGCATATATAGCAACCATTCTATTCATTTTCATCACCTCAACTAAAACTTATCATTTTTATCAGAAATTGTTTACTGTGCGATTTTGAGTATAAGAAAAAGAAGTATTTCTACTTCTCATTTAGTTTTTCGTCCTCTTTATAATAGATTGAAAAATTAACCTTGTTACTTATTTTCTTATCTTCTTTATTATCATTAACATAATCACCATATTTACCAACACCAATCGTAAATCTGTCAATTATTGTTTTTAAACTTTCTTCGCTATTATCTATTCCAATCCAGCTTCTATTTAAATTAGATGCTGCTTCTAATGTGGTTCCACTTCCGGCAAAACAATCCATAACTAAGTCACCATTATTAGAAGAAGCATTTATTATTGTCTCTAACATTGTTAAATTTTTTTCAGTAGGATATCCAGTAGATTTTTGTGATTGATTAACAAAGTCTCTATAATCTAACCATATATCTTGCATTGGTATTCCAGTTGATTCATCAAAATATACTTTTCTTCTAGGATTTCCACTTGGACTCCAATATATTTCACCATTAGCATCAAGTTCATCTAATTTTGCTGGTGTATATTGCCAATGCTTGCCTTTTGGAGGTAATTTTCCCCTCCATTCTTTTCCTGTTTCACCATTTCGAACACCAGGTGCATGAATAGGAACTTTCTTATATCTTTTTCCAGTTTCCTTATCTATACAAGGATATTGCTCAATTATTTTTTCATATTCCCATCCAACCAAAGGCCTATTCCATGTATATTTCGGACCATTTGAATAAAACATAATATAATCAGAAATATTTCCATATGTCTTTTTTGTGGTATTTTTGGTAGAACATTTTTTTCTAGTTATAAATGCCCTAAAATTTTTTTCACCAAAAATTTCATCCATTATAATTTTAATTTTAAACACCATTTTATTATCTAAATGTACATATATTGAACCATCAGCTGCAAGTAATTCTTTCATTAGTAATAATCTTTTTCTTAGAAATTCAACATATTCTGCACCTGATAGATTGTCACTATAAGCATGTTTTAAATCTCTATTTATAAAAGATGCTTCTGTTGCGAATGGAGGATCGATATAGATTAATTTTATTTTACCTTTATAACCATTATTGTATAAATATAATAAAACATCATAATTATCTCCAAAATAGAAACTATTATTAGCATTTACCTCTGAATTAATATTTTTAACACATTTATATTTGCTATATTCATGATTCAAAATAGAATCTTGATTTGCCTTATTATCATAATTCAGGAATACTGGAATGGAATTTTTTTGCTTCTTTTGATTTATTCCAGTAGACATTATTCTTCACCTTTTAACCATTCCGGAGTTAATCTTTCCTCAACCATTCTTAATGTAACAACTTTAACTTCATTTGGATATCTTTCTTCTATTTTAGAATAGTCTTCCCACATGCTACCAAGTAATAAACCAGGTCCATCATTTAAAAAAATAACTTTTGTTTTTAAACCATTGTCATGTACGTATTTCAATATTTCGTCTGAACAATTTTTGTATCCCCCAGTTCTGTCGTCTTCTTGAGCACCGCCCCTATCTCCGTCATATCTTGCTAATCCAACTGCATATATCTTTTTTTTATCAGGTGATGAAATAACAAAATCTAATGGTCTACTCAAGTTAGGATAGTTTTTCCAAAATGAAGAGGCTTGCACATCTGATCCAGAACGTCTAGGGCCCCATATAATCAAATCATCAAACTTTGATTCTATTAAATCGAAAAACTTTTCTGTTAAATCATAGCCTTTCTTTCCTCTATCTTTGTATTCCCATAATATTGCACAAATTGTTTCATCTGGCATCGGTCTCGAATCAAATTTTTCTTGTACTTCATTTATTGGTCTAAATCCGTCACCGAAATCATCACATATTTTTTTTACTAAACTTTTTTTCTTTAACAATTCTACTGGAGTTTCAGGTGATGCATATTTTCTAAAAACTCTACATAGTTGTATTCTCATCCAAGGATTTGGAACATTACATATATTAGCAAATAAAGATTTTGAGCTTTCAGATCTTTTTAATATTTGAGAAAATGTCTCTAATACTGGTTTATATAAATTACATGCATCAACCAATATATCTGGATAATATTCACCAGTTGAAAGAGTTATATAATTTCTTCTATCCAATTCATTATAATCTCTAAAATTTTTCATATAATACACCTCATTTATAATTATATCACAAAAAACGACTATTTTTTGCCATTTAATCAATGTTATTTAATTATATAAATCAAAGTGAAGTTTCCATTCTATATAATCACTATCTGATATTTTTCCTTTTTCTCTTCTTTCTCTCATTTCTCCCCATTCTTCTAATCCTCTTATAATATCTTCGTTATAATATGTTTTTTTCATAGCATCTATATCAATAATAAATTGACTATAAGGGCATAATTCTTCTTCCCACATATGATAGTATATCACTTCATTTGGATCTACAAAATTATATCTTCTTATAGCATAATTACTTACATCAAATAATTCTGCTAATAATTCAATTCTCTCTGTTTGTGGTTCTCTAGCATTTCTTTCATATTTATCTATGCTATCTGTTGGTTTTACACCTCCTAACTGTAAAAATTCTGCTACATTTGGCTTAGACATATATCTTAGCTTCCTTACAAATTTTAGTCTTGCTCCTTGACTAAGATTCTCCAATTCAGGTTTAAAAAAATTATTATTCATTATATTTACCTCCAATCTTATTTTTTTATTCCATTAAAAAGCTAGTATTAAATACTAGCCAACTCCTTTTTATTCTTTTTACTATTATGCTCTCTATATTTGAACTACAAGAAATGCCACCCTCGTTTTATTGTGACTATACTATGCCATTTAGAACCACCTCTTTCTTAATTTTATATATTTTTATCTTTACTTTTTAAATTCTTATTAAGTCCTTATAATTCCAATAAAAAAAGAGTATTTCTACTCTTTTAATTTTATTACTTTGGTACGTTTAAACGTCCTATTTTTGATGCTCGCGGATTGCAGCTTGAGCTGCTGCAAGTCTTGCAGTTGGTACACGATATGGCGAACAAGATACATAATCAAGTCCTATTTTATGAGCAAACATTATACTTTCTAAATCTCCTCCATGTTCTCCACATATACCTAAACCAATATTCTTTCGTACTTTCTTAGCCTTAGAAATAGCTATTTCCATAAGCGCACCAACGCCTTTTGTATCAATGTGTACAAATGGATCAGATTCATAAATATGTTTTTCATAATAATCAGTTAAATACTTAGAAGAATCATCTCTAGAAAAGCCAAATGTAAATTGAGTTAAATCATTAGTCCCAAATGAGAAGAATTCTGCGTACTCTGCTATTTCATCAGCAACTAAAGCTGCACGTGGAATTTCAATCATTGTCCCTACTTTATACTTTATATCTACCTCAGAATCTGCAATAATTTCATCAGCAGTTTTACAAACAATATCTTTAATATATTTTAATTCTTTAGCATCTCCAACTAAGGGAATCATAATTTCTGGTACCACTCTATTACCTTCACTAGCAACTTCTATAGCAGCCTCAATTACAGCTTTAGTTTGCATTATAGCAATTTCAGGATAAGTAATTGCCAAGCGACATCCACGATGACCCATCATTGGATTAAATTCTTTTAAAGAATCAATTCTAGTTTTTAAATCTTCATAACTAACATTTAAATCCGCAGCTAATTCTCTTATTTCTTTTTCCTCTTTAGGTAAAAATTCATGTAGTGGCGGATCTAAATAACGAATAATTACTGGATGAGGGGCCATAACTCTAAACAATCCTTCAAAATCTTGCTTTTGATATGGTAGAATTTTATCTAAAGCTTCTTGGCGTTGTGCAGAATCCTGCGCAATAATCATTTTGCGGAAATTAAATATTCTTTCTGGATCGAAAAACATATGTTCTGTTCGACAAATACCAATACCCTCAGCCCCAAAAATCCTAGCTTGTTTTGCATCATGAGGATTATCTGCATTAGTGTGAATCTCTAAAGTTCTAATCTGATCTGCCCAAGACATAAAAGTTTTAAAATCACCACTTATAGAAGCTTCAATAGTTTTTATTTCCTCACCATAAATCTTTCCGGTTGAACCATCAACAGATATAATATCGCCTTCTTTAAATATTTGATTATCTGAAGTAGTAAGAGTCTTATTCTCCTCATCAATAATCAAATCTTTACAACCACATACACAGCATCTGCCCATACCACGAGCAACTACAGCAGCATGAGAAGTCATTCCCCCACGGATTGTAATAACCCCTTGAGCATCTTTCATCCCTTCAATATCCTCAGGAGAGGTTTCTAGACGAACAAGAATTACTTTTTCTTTATTTTTTGCTGCATTTGATGCACTTTGAGAATCAAAATAAATCTTACCACAGCCAGCTCCCGGTGAGGCAGCTAACCCACTAGCAATTGCATGAGCATTTTTTAAAGCTTCCTCATCAAATTTAGGATGTAACAATTGTTCTAACATATTTGGTTCAACTTTTAATAATGCTTCTTCTTTAGTTATTAATCCTTCATTTACCATATCTACTGCTATTTTAATAGCTGCGGCTGCTGTACGTTTTCCATTTCGGGTTTGCAACATATATAATTTATTATTTTCAATAGTAAATTCCATATCTTGCATATCTTTATAATGTTGCTCTAATAACTTAGCTGTTTTTTGAAACTCATCATAAATTTGGGGCATTATCTCTTTTAAAGTATCAATTGATTTAGGGGTTCTAATTCCTGCTACCACATCTTCCCCTTGAGCATTAATTAAATATTCTCCAAATAAGTGATTTTCCCCAGTTGCTGGATTTCTAGTAAAAGCTACTCCTGTTCCTGATGAGGTTCCACTATTACCATATACCATTTCCTGAACATTAACTGCAGTTCCCCAACTATCAGGAATATCATTCATTTGACGATAAATTTTAGCTCTTTGATTATTCCAAGATCTAAATACAGCTTTTACAGCTTCAAGCAATTGCTCTTTTGGATCTTGAGGAAACTCCCCTTGAGCAATCTGATAATAAATATCTTTAAAAATAGAAGTAATTTCAATCATGTCATTAGATGTTAAATCTAAATCACTCTCATAATTTTTAGAAGCTTTATATTTATCTAATTGTCGTTCAAATTTAGACTTATCATATCCTTTAACAACATCAGCAAACATCATAATAAAACGACGATAAGAATCATAAACAAAACGAGCATTATCAATTTTTTTAGCAAATGATGCAGCTACTTGGTCATTTAATCCTAAATTTAATACTGTATCCATCATTCCTGGCATAGATGCTCTAGAACCTGATCTTACTGATACTAATAAGGGATTTTCTAAACTACCAAATTCTTTATTAGTTATTTGTTCTAAAGATTTTAAAGCATCTAGTATTTGTTTTTCAATATTACTATCAATTGTTTCATTATCTTGATAATATTTTAAACAAGCATCAGTAATTATTGTAAAACCTTGAGGAACAGGTAATCCTAAATTAGTCATTTCAGCTAAATTAGCTCCTTTACCTCCTAAAATATCTTTTAAATCTTTATTTCCTTCTTTGAATAAGTATACATACTTTTTATCTTCATTATTCATATCTTACCCTCCAGTTTTATTATAGCAAAAACTAGATAGTTTAAACTGATTTAGATACTTCATTTGACATTATTAGACAAATGCATTTAATCTTTTTTTAATTCTAAGTTCTTTTTATTTAAAATATTTATTGCTTGAAACTTATGATAATCATCTAATCCTTGATCATAAAAATCTGTCCAAATCAAATGATCAAATAAGATACTTTGTAAATAATAATCTTTAGAATCATCTAAAATAATATATTCGTCTACAATATTTTCAACTAAATAGTTTTCTATGGCCTTTTCTCTAGATAAATTTAAATCTATATTATCTATAATTGGAATACCTAAGTGAATTAAATAATTCTCGATTAAAGGATAATATGATAATTTAAGCCAACTTGAGATTATAATAACTTTAGCATTAGTTTTAAAAATAATTTCTTTTAATATCTGAATATTATCTAAATTTATTTCTAAGGTTTTATCTAAAGTATATAACTTTTTATTTACTGTATTATTTAATACTTTATTAATTAAACGTTTATATAAATATATATTTTGAAAATGTTTTTGATAGTTTAAAACACCATCAATATCTAAAAAAATTATTTTATTCATAAAAACTCCTTTTAATATAAAAAGTAGACATTAAATGCCTACTTATCATTTTAAAGTATTATTCACCAGCTACTGCTTCATTAATATCATTATCCATAAGCTTTTCTTCTAATAATTCACTAGGTTCATCATCCATGAATTCGTTTTGTAATTCTATTTGAATATCACTATATTCTTTAGCTCCTGTTCCTGCAGGAATTAGTTTTCCAAGAATAACATTTTCCTTTAGACCTCTTAACATATCAGTTTTACCTTTAATTGCTGCATCTGTTAAAACTCTTGTAGTTTCTTGGAATGAAGCTGCTGATAAGAATGAATCAGTTTCTAATGAAGATTTAGTAATACCAAGCATAACTGGACGACCAGTAGCAGGTACGCCACCACGCAAGATTACTGGTTTATTTCCTTCAGTAAATTCTCTTAAAGAAACAGTAAGTCCTGCAACAAAATCAGTATCACCCTCATCAATAATACGCATTTTATTAATCATTCGACGAGCAATGATTTCAATATGTTTATCAGAAATATCAACACCTTGTGATTTATAAACATTTTGAATTTCTTTTAAAATATATTGTTGAGTAGTAATTGGATCAGTAACAGCAAGTAATTCTTTTGGTGATATAGTACCCTCAGTAAGTCTTTGACCAGCTGTTACAACATTTCCTACCTCAACTCGCAGCTTAGCTCCATAATTAGTTACATGCTCTCTAGCTTCTACATCGTTTTCAACAATAATTTTATATTTACCATTATTTTGTTCAATTAATGATACTTTACCATTAATCTCAGAAATAGTCGCTTTAGCCTTTGGATTACGAGCTTCAAATAGTTCCTCAACTCTTGGAAGACCTTGAGTAATATCAGCGTCTCCTCCATGAGCCACACCACCAGAGTGGAATGTACGCATTGTAAGCTGAGTACCAGGTTCACCAATTGATTGAGCAGCCATAACGCCAACAGCCTCACCAGTTTCTACTAAATTACCTGTAGCTAAATTGCGGCCATAGCATTTTTGACAAACACCATTTTCGGTTTTACAAGTAAGTACACTACGTATTTCAACTTTTTTAATACCTGCAACTGCTATCTTAGGTAAATCATTTTCCGTAATCATCACATCTTTATCAACGATTACTTCTTTAGTTTCAGGATTAATAATTTTTTGAGCTGTAAAACGTCCTAAAATTCTTTCGGCTAATGGTTCAATGATTGCTCCTGACTTTTCATCAACAAAATCTTCAACTTCAGCCCCGGCAATACAACCACAATCATATTCTTTAACAATAATATCTTGAGCAACATCTACAAGACGTCTAGTTAAATATCCTGAATCAGCAGTACGCAATGCTGTATCCGCAGATCCTTTTCTAGCACCATGAGTTGACAAGAAGAATTCAGAAACAGATAATCCTTCCATAAAACATGATTTAATTGGAATTTCTACTGGTTCTCCGTTTGGTTTAGCCATACATCCACGCATACCAGCAAGTTGGGTAAAGTTTCCAGCATTACCTCTGGCTCCACTATTCATCATCATGAAAATTGGATTGTTATGATCACCTTCAGATATTTTCTTTAATTCTGCCTCTACTTGATCTTTGGCATTATTCCAAATTTGAATTACAGTATTATATCTTTCATCTTCAGTAATTAAACCTCTTTGATACTGTTTATTAATTTTATCAACTTTTGCTTGACTTTCATCGATAATAACTTGTTTTTTGTCAGTTGTTACAACATCATGCATAGATACTGTAATACCAGCAATAGTTGAATATTTAAAGCCTAAATCTTTTAATTTATCAAGCATAATTGAAGTCTCAGTAGTCTTATAACGTTTAAATACTTGAGCAATTATTTTCTCTAAAGTCTTTTTAACAAATGGTTGAACTAAAGGCATTTCTTTAATTGCAGCCTTTATATCTGTTCCCATGCTTAAGAAATATTTATTAGGTGTAATACCCTCTATATTTTCAGTAGTTCCCTCATTAATATATGGGAATGTATCAGGTAAAATTTCATTAAATATTAGTTTTCCAGCTGTAGTAACTAAATATTTATCTTTTTGTTCATCAATAAATAATTTGTGTTTAAATGATGATACTGGTAAAGCAATTCTTGTATGTAGTGTTATTTCTCTACGCTCATAAGCCATAATAGCTTCATTTGAGTTTTTGTATACTTTACCTTCATTTTCCTCATTTGGATCTTCAATTGTAATATAGTAATTTCCTAATACCATATCTTGAGAAGGTGTAACAATTGGTTTTCCATCCTTTGGATTTAAAATGTTATTAGCTCCAAGCATTAATATTCTAGCCTCAGCCTTAGCCTCTTCTGATAAAGGAACGTGTACAGCCATTTGATCTCCATCAAAATCGGCATTAAATGCTGTACAAACTAGTGGATGCAATCTAATTGCCTTACCACCAACTAAAACTGGTTCAAAAGCTTGAATACCTAATCTATGTAATGTAGGAGCACGGTTTAACATTACTGGATGTTCAGTAATAACATCCTCAACAATATCCCAAACACATTCATCACGATTGTCAATTAATTTTTTTGCTCCTTTAATATTATGAGCTAAGTCCTTTTCAACTAATCCATGAATAACATGTGGTTTAAATAACTCAAGTGCCATCTCTTTAGGTATACCACATTGATACATTTTTAATGATGGACCTACAACAATAACTGAACGACCAGAATAATCAACACGTTTACCTAATAAGTTTTGACGGAATCGCCCCTGCTTACCTTTTAACATGCTAGATAATGATTTTAGAGCTCTATTTCCTGCTGCGGTTACGCTTCGGCCACGACGACCATTGTCAAACAATGAATCTACAGCTTCTTGAAGCATACGCTTTTCATTTTGGACAATTATAGTTGGTGCCCCAAGTTCTAATAATTTTTTTAAACGATTATTACGATTAATTATACGACGATATAAATCATTTAAATCAGATGTTGCAAATCTTCCACCATCTAATTGAATCATAGGTCTAAGTTCAGGAGGTATAACTGGTAATACATCTAATACCATCCATTCAGGTTTATTATTAGATTCCTGAAATGAAACTAAACAATCTAAACGTTTAACCAAACGAATACGTTTTTGACCAGTAGCATCTTCTAATTCCTTACGCAATTGTTCTACTTCTTTATCAACATCAACATCTTGAAGCAATTTCTTTATTGCTTCTGCTCCCATACCAACTTTAAAACCATCACCATATTTTTCATAATATTGGCGATATTCTTTATCAGATAATGTTTGCTTTTTTTCTAAAGGAGCATTTCCTGGATCAATAACAACATAACTTACAAAGTATAGTACTTCTTCTAAATCTCGAGGAGACATATCAAGTACTAGCCCCATTTTTGAAGGAACACCTTTAAAAAACCAGATATGTGAACAAGGAGAAGCAAGCTCAATATGTCCCATACGTTCACGACGAACTTTAGAACGTGTAACTTCAACTCCACAACGATCACATACTACGTTTTTATAACGTAATTTTTTATACTTACCACAAGAACATTCATAATCCTTAGTTGGTCCAAAGATTTTTTCACAAAATAAGCCATCACGTTCTGGTTTTAAAGTACGATAATTTATTGTTTCTGGCTTTTTAACCTCACCATAAGACCAACTACGTATTTTTTCAGGGGATGCAATGCCTATTTTAATACCTTTTACTTTATTAACTTCGATCATTACATTTCACCTTCTTTACTTTCTTCATCTGGGAACTCTAAGTCATCTAGACTAGGTTCATTTGCAAATTCATCATATTCTTGTTCAATATCTTTTTCTTCTAAATCATTTGATTCATCTTTTAAATTTACGATTTCATTTACTCTAATTGCATCATCATCTTCTTCATCAGATTCAGCATCTTTAAGTTCAATCAAGTTATCATTTTGATCAATAATTTGAATATCTAAGCCTAAAGCTTGGAACTCTTTTAGTAATACTCTAAAACTTTCTGGAATTCCTGCTTGATTAATAGTTTTACCTTTAACCAAAGCTTCATAAACTTTTACACGACCTACAACATCATCAGATTTTATTGTCATGATTTCTTGTAAGACATGTGCTGCTCCATAAGCATATAATGCCCAAACTTCCATTTCTCCAAATCTTTGACCACCAAATTGTGCTTTACCTCCAAGTGGTTGTTGCGTAACCATTGAATATGGTCCAGTAGCACGAGCATGTAACTTATCATCAACCATATGATGCAATTTAATCATATACATGACACCAACTGATACTCTATTTTCAAAAGGTTCTCCAGTACGTCCATTATAAAGAATAGTCTTTCCATCCTCATCCATACCAGCTTCCCTCATCTGCTCTTGAATTTCTTCAACACTAGCTCCATCAAATACTGGAGTAGCATAATGGGTACCAATTTTTTTACCAGCCATACCTAAATGTAACTCTAAAATCTGACCAATATTCATACGAGATGGAACTCCAAGAGGATTTAAAATAACATCTACTGGTGTACCATCAGGTAAATATGGCATATCCTCCTCAGGTAAGATTAAGGAAATAACACCTTTATTTCCATGTCTTCCAGACATCTTATCTCCAACTTGAATCTTACGTTTTTGAACAATATATACTCTTACAATTGCTGAAACTCCCGCTGATAATTCATCAGAGTTTTCTTTAGTATAAATTTTAATATCATGAACAATTCCATCTTCTCCATGCTTAACACGTAAAGAAGTATCTCTTACCTCACGAGTCTTTTCACCAAATATAGCATGAAGCAGTTTTTCTTCACTAGTAAGTTCTTGCATTCCTTTTGGTGTAACCTTACCTACTAAAATATCGCCTTCATGAACTTCTGTACCAATACGTACTATACCGTTGGCATCTAAGTTTTTACGAGCTTCTTCTGAAACATTAGGAATATCCCTTGTAAATTCCTCAGGTCCTAATTTAGTATCACGACATTCAATATCAGTCTGTTCAATATGAATTGATGTATAAACATCATCTTTAACTAATCTTTCATTAAGAATTACAGCATCTTCATAGTTATAGCCATTAAAAGTCATAAATGCTACAGTCATGTTCTTACCTAAGGCTAATTCACCTTTTTCAGTTGAAGGACCATCAGCAATTACTTCTCCACGATGAATTTTTTCGCCTTCTTTAACTAAAGGATGATGATTCAAGCAAGTCGAAGCGTTAGTTCTTTCAAAATTAGCTAAATAGTAAGTATCTTTGCCTTTAGCATTTTTAACAATTATTTTTTTACTATCAGCATACTCTACTATTCCATCTGCCTTGGCAACTACAGTTGAACCTGAATCTCTTGCCGCAATATATTCTACACCAGTTGCTACAATTGGCGCTTCGGTTTTTAATAAAGGAACTGCTTGACGTTGCATGTTAGCACCCATTAGAGCACGAGTTGCATCATCATGATCCAAAAATGGAATACAACTAGTTGTAATAGATACTATTTGACTAGGTGCAACATCTACAAAATTTACATTTTGTGATTTAACCATTACGGTATCGCCGTTGATACGAGCAATTACCTGACTATCAACAATATTATTATCGTCATCTAAATTTAATGTTGCTTGAGAAATATAATAATCGTTTTCCTCATCAGCAGTTAAATAAACTATTTCATCAGTTACATGAGCATTTTCTACCTTACGATATGGAGTCATAATAAATCCATAATCATTAATTTTGGCATAACTAGATAAAGAGGTAATAAGACCAATATTTTGTCCTTCAGGAGATTCAATTGGACACAAACGACCATAATGAGATGGGTTAACATCACGTACTTCCATTCCAGCACGATCACGAGATAATCCTCCAGGTCCTAAAGAAGATAAACGACGTTTATCAGTAAGTTCGGCAATTGGATTAATTTGATCCATAAATTTAGATAGTTGTGATGAACCAAAAAATTCTTTTAAAGCAGCTGTAACTGGACGAATATTAATAAGAGTCTTAGGAGTTACATTTTCAATTTCTTGAGTTGTCATACGTTCACGAATAACTCTTTCCATACGAGTCATTCCTACATTAAATTGATTTTGAATTAATTCTCCTACCTGTCTTACACGTCTATTTCCTAAATGATCTATCTCATCAATATTTCCAATATTAAATAATAAATTTAGATAATATGATACTGAAGCATAAACATCAGGAATAGTTAGTCTTCGTTCATCAATGCTTTGATCATTACCAATAATTACATGAACTTTTTCTTTATCTGTCTTATCATATACCAAAATTGTTTGGATCATATTATAAGCATCTAATTCTTCATTAGTAATTGTCTGTTTTTTATTAAATCCAGCAGCAAAAATAGGACGAACTTGTTCTAAGATTTCTTTAGTTATTAAAGTACCCTTTTTAACAACTACTTCCTTGCCATCTTTAATATCCTCGGCTATTACACAACCAAGCAAACGATCTAAAACATTTAATTTTTTATTAAACTTATAACGACCTACTTTAGCTAAATCATATCTAAAACGATCAAAAAATCTTGTAATTAACTGATTTTTGGCACTATCTAAAGTAGCAGGCTCTCCAGGGCGTAATTTTTCATAAATTTCAATTAAAGCTTCATCCGTATTCTTAGTATTGTCTTTTTCTAAAGTATTTAAAATAAATTGATTATCTCCAAATACTGAGATTATATCCTCATCATTTGATAATCCTAAAGCACGTAAAAATGTTGTTATAGGCACTTTACGGGTACGATCTATACGAACATAGACAACATCTTTAGCATCAAGTTCATACTCAAGCCAAGTTCCTCTATTTGGTATAACTTCTCCTGATACAACAGGACGTCCATTTTTATCAATTTCTCTTTTAAAATAAATTGAAGGACTACGAACTAATTGTGAAGTAATAACACGCTCTGCACCATTTATAATAAAGGTACCAGCATCACTCATCATCGGCATATCGCCTAAAAAGATTTCCTGCTCTTTTACTTCGCCAGTTTCATGAATAAATAATCGAGCTTGTACTTTTAATGGGGCAGCATAGTTTACCATTCTTTCTTTAGCCTCTTTAATAGAATATCTTGGCTCATCAAAAGAATATTCCCCAAATTCTAGCGAAATATTACCGGTAAAACTTTCAACTGGGAATAAATCTTCAAAAACTTCTTTTATTCCCTCAGTTAAAAATCTGTTAAATGATTTTTTCTGAATTTCTAATAAATCTGTTAATTCTAAGGTGTTTTTTGTTTTTGAGAAAGTTCTTCTTTCTCTATGGTCTCCAAATTTTGCAATTTTATACGCCACTGTTTCACCCCTATACTATAGTATTTTTAAGTGTTATTGTCCCAGAAAAAACAATACGTCACCAATTTAAAATTTTAGCAACTAAAAAAGACTTTGTCAATAAATTTTCAGTTTATTAAAACAAAAACTATAATTTTTAAAAATTATTTGCAAATTTAGACATTTAATTAACAATTTTTAACAGTTTTTAAATCTACTGCCTTAACTATCCAAAAACCTTTACTTTTTTTTACCACTTCCAAAGTATAATTTTTTTCAAGCACTCTAATTATACTTTTTGCTCCTTGATCTTTTCTTATTACAAACCATAACTCACCATTTTTATTCAAATAATTTTTAGCTTGATTTAAAATTTTAAGAATCACTTCTTTTCCTGCTCTAATAGGGGGATTAGTAATAATTAAATCGTATTTATCTGTAACATTTTCATAAGAATCACTATAAAATACTTTAGCATCAACTTCATTAAGGCCTACATTTTTTTTAGCTAAATGAAGAGCTCTTTTATTAATGTCAATCATATCTGCATAAACATTTAATATTTTAGATAAAACAATCCCAATATAGCCATACCCGCAACCAGCATCTAAAAGATTATTAATATTTTTTTTATTTATTAAATAGGTACTTACAAGTAATCTACTTCCATAATCGATTCTGTCTTTTGAAAAAACTCCATTATCAGCTAAAAAATTAAAATTATAATTATCATAATTATATCTAATATTACGAATTTCACTTTTTAAATTTTCGTTATTGGTAAAATAATGATCCATCTGTATTCTCCTACTTATTTAATGTATATACTTTTTTATAAGGATTGATCTGATATTTTTTATTTAATTTGTTTTTTTGTTCTGAAGTTAACCTCATATATTCTGAATATGTTAATCCAGTTGACTTTCTTAATTCTAAAATTGCCCTTAATTTTAATATTTTCATTGTTTCTTTATTCATTTAAACCTCTTCTTTCCTACTCTTTAAACTCAAATAAATAATCTAGTATTTGAACACTATCTCCCCGTTTAGCTCCTGCTTCTTCTAAAGCTTGTTCTACTCCCATTCCACGTAATTTCCGAGCAAAACGTTCAACAGCTTCATCCTCGTTAAACTTTGTCATTTTAAATAGTTTTTCGATTTCTTTACCCTTTAATATCCAAATACCATTATCATTAGTTATCGTATATGGTTGTTCTTGATTGAATTTATAAACTATATAGCTTTCATATTCTTCTTTATCGTACAAATTAACATCTAAAGTACTTTTTACTAGTTCTAATAAACGATTAATAAGCTTATTAATATTTGTATGATTAGTAGCACTAATTTCAATAATCTCTTTATCTGGATAAGCTTTTTTAAATTCTTTTAAATTATCTGTAGCATTTTCTAAATCCATTTTATTAGCGATAATAATTTCTTTTTTACTAGCAAGTTTTGAACTATAGTTTTCAATTTCTTTTCTAATAGTTTGATAATCTTCTACAGGATTACGTCCCTCATAGGCTCCCATATCTATTACATGAGCTAAAATTTTAGTTCGCATTGCATGACGTAAAAACTCATCCCCTAAACCCAAACCACTAGAAGCACCTTTAATAAGTCCTGGTAAGTCTGCTATAACAAATGAATCATCATAAACTTTAACTACTCCTAAATTAGGATTTAAGGTAGTAAAATGATAGGCAGCTATTTTAGGATTTGCCGAAGAAATTACTGAAAGCAAAGTCGACTTTCCCACACTAGGAAATCCAATTAAACCAACATCTGCTAATACTTTTAATTCACATTTTAAAACTCTTTGTTCTCCTGGTTCTCCATATTCTGAAAATTTAGGAGCAGATTCTAATTTTGTAACAAAAGATTTATTTCCTCGTCCTCCGCGGCCACCGTGAGCTACAATAAACTCTTGATTATCTTCTGTTAAATCAACTAATACTAAATTAGTATCGCTATCATAAATTGTAGTTCCCATTGGCACCTTTATTATAACATCTGCAGCATTAGCTCCATTTTTACTACTACCTTTACCATTAGTTCCTTTATGGCCCTTAATAAGTTTTTGATATCTTAAATCAACTAAAGTTTTAAGTCCTTTATCAACTTTAAAAATAATATTGCTCCCTCGACCTCCATTACCACCATCAGGTCCACCTAAAGGAATGCACTTCTCTCTTCTAAAAGAAGTACAACCATCACCACCGGCTCCGGCAATTACTTTAATTTCAACCTCATCAACAAACATTAAAAATCACCTAAAATAATAATAACATAAAAACTTGCTTAAGTTAAGCAAGCTTTACAACACCAATTAAAAGTTTATATTATTTAACTTTCATCACATAAATCATATTCAATATATTTAACATCTAAATTATCATCATTTTTAACATTAATCTTATATCCGGATTCTTGAGTAATTTTAATATTTATATAATTATTATAACTTAATAAAATATTCTTATCTTCGTCATAGAAATATACATTCAAACAAGTTAAATCATCTTGATCATTTTGAGATACTATTTCTGCTTTATAATTAAATGATTTATTATTATCAATACTCTCTTCAAATATTTCATATCTTTGATCAAATTCAGAGGAATTTACATGTTCTATATTTTGGTTGGAATAGATAAAATATATTAAAAATCCTACAATAATTATTATAATAATTCCACCTATTAAGAAAATAAATTTTTTATTTATCTTTTTCATACGCGCCTCTATTCAAATAAATCTTCTGAAAACTTTAGTTCATTTCCGTTAGTATAACTTTTAAATTGCTTTTGATTTAGGGAATCAAATAATAAGGAAGATTTAGATATATATTTACCATTAGTATCATAAGCATAAATAATTTGTCCGCCTTTAAATGCCCACCAATATTTAGAACTACTAGAGGTTGTACCTACTAATTTGGAAGGGCCAACAAAGAAAACATAATCTCCCTGAATATATAAAGAACCTCGATTAAAATATGAATAGTTATCTACACGGATAATTTCACCATCAGAATAATATCTTGAATTAGTAATCACATATTCACTACTATCAAATTCTTGAGTTACATCTAATACATAAAACATTTTATAATATTTACCTGTGGCAAGTTTTGTAGACTCATTATATTCATATTTGTTTTGCTCATAATTATCATGATTATTATGAATATAGTACCTATTTGAATCTTCTTCATCTATCTTGCTAAAGTCTTTTAAAACTATTCGATCAATATCATAGCGAACTTTATTTAGATCATTATAAGACTGCGATATAACAACAACTCCATATTCTCCCGAAGTAGCATCCTTAAAATAATAAACATCACCATCGGAACATTCTATAATCTCTTTATAGCCATCATTACTTATACCTTTAAATAATCCTTTGTCACTAGCTAAGCAAAGATGATTTTGTGTTGAATGTTTATTTCCCAGATAATTAGGTCTTATTAATTTCAAATAATTATTAATATTTTCTAAAGATAACTGCTTTTTAACTTCATTAGGTACATTCTTCTCCCCCCTAGCATTAGAATAATCAGGGGCATCATCTTTATAAATTAAATAAGGAAAATCAAAGTAATAATCATCAGTAGAACTACTTACTGCTCCATCAGTACTTTCTTTGTTACTACTATTAGTAGTTAAATCAAATTGCCCCAAAGTATATGAAAAACGTAGACCATGACTAGTTCCTCTATAATATTCTAATACACCATCGCTAATTCCGTGGACATAGTAAAAATCAGAAACCCATTGCGAACCACTTTGCGCACCAAGTGTAAAATAATAATCATAAAGATAAGATGGTTCTTCTGGATTATTTTTATGATGTGGATTTATTATACTTTGTGGTTTAAGTTCGTTGAAAATTCTAGTAACTTCATATTTACCGACATCTAAACTAACCATTTCAAAGTCTAAAACGGTTTGATTTTTCTTTTTCCACTCATCAGTATAAAAGTCAGTATAATCGTATTCATGTAAACTATTTATTAATATTTGATCATTTTTATAATATGATAACGTACAAACTATATCATTTGTTGGATTTGATAAAGTAAAAACATCATAGCTTTCTTCACCTTCTTCGCTTTCTATAGAAAGATTAGTATTTACTTTAGCATTAGTACAAGAAATATTTGAAAAACTTGTTGCTCCGGCAGCACTTACTTCAAATTTATAATTATCTTGTAAAGCTATTTTAGGCATAACTACACTATCACTTGTTACATTTATCTGATTATTATTATGATAAATTGTTGGATAATCCGTTTCTTGATTTTTGACATCTAATTTTAAAACTACGTTATATTCTATTTTTTTCCATCTGGCATATAAATAATGATTAGATGCAGTTGTTACTTTGCTAGCATTGGTTATTTTATTTCCCCCTGATACAGTCGTATACCAACCAATAAATTCATACCCACTTCTTGTTGGGGTTGGCAAAGTGCCATAAGTGCTATTATAAGTTACACTTTTTGA
>CAMMOI010000005.1 GCA_946498375.1 uncultured Mycoplasmatota bacterium
TAACTAAGATAGGAATACTAGATCCTAATTTATATCAAATATTAAAGAAAAAATATAATGTTGATTTGATACATTTAACTATTAATGATGACTTAACTAGTAATGCTAAGGATAATTCGATTGGTCTATTAAATAAGGATAATGATTTTAAAGATAGCTATTATAATGAATTGAGTGCTGTTTCGTTATTAGATTATCAAGCAAATATTTATAATCCTACAAAAGTAACCAAAAGATTTTTAAAAGATTTTAATATTCAGCATAATGTTTTTAAAAATTATGATGCGATGTTATCTAGAAGTTTAGTAAATTTATTTATTAATTTTACTAGTGCTAATTTAATACCATTTTTAAAAAGTATGAATATAGGGATACCTTGTATTTTGGGAAATAGTAAGATTTTGGATAATTATAAAGACTTAAAAAAATTTTTGGTAGTTGATAGTGATGATGATTGTAATGAAATTGCAGATAAAATTACTAAAGCTATTAATAATAGGGGTAAAATAGTTAAACTATATCAAAAGTTTAAAAAAGATTATGATAAAGAATGTCTTAAATTAACTAATAAATTCTTAGAAATTGAGCCAGTTATTAAAGCAGTTAATAATTATGAAAAATTAATTTCGGTAGTAGTTCCAGTCTACAATGTTGATAAGTATTTAGAAAAATCTTTGGATTCTATAATAAAAGCATGTAAAGATGATATGGAAATATTATTAATTAATGATGGCTCAACGGATAGCAGTGGAGAAATATGCGAAAAATATGTAAAGAAGTATCCGCATTTAATTAAATATATAAACCAAACAAATCATGGTTTAGGAAATGTTAGAAATGTAGGATTGGAATATGCCAAGGGTAAATACATTGCTTCAATTGATTCGGATGATACTATAGATCCCAATTTTTTTACAGATGCAATTTATTATTGTAATAATGATGTTGATATTGTTATATATGATTGGCTGTCAATAATACCAGATAAAGAAAATTTTCCTACTCCTGCAATGGATGAAATGCTTAAATTTGATAATAAGTTCAAAAAAATTTTATATGCTACTATTATGCCTTCAGCTTGTAATAAAATAGTAAAAAAAAGTTTATATGATGAATTAAATATCAAATATGCAGAAGGGTTAAAATTTGAAGATTTAAGCACTAATCCTTTAATAATGCTGAAAGCTCAAAAGATAAAATATATAAATAAATCATATTATGAGTATTTAATTACTCCAAATTCAATTATGCGAACTGCAGCAAATTATGATATGATTGATATTTTAAAAATGCTTGATGATAGAATGGAAAAATATCCAAATATTGTGGCTAAATGCAGTATTAAAGAGTTTAGAAATTATGTTTATTGGTGGAGAATTGAAGAACTAATAATAAATCAAATTTATAAAATGAATAAAAAAGAAATTTCTAAATATATAGCTTATATATATGATAAGATAGACTATTTATTAAAAGAAATATATGACAATAATAATGAGTTTGTTAATGAAACTATTTCTAAATTTGATGAAGAAACCCAAAAATTTGTGAGGGATAGAAATAAGTCAATATTAAAAGGAAATTTTGAAAATTTTATTTTAACATCAATAAAGGACAAAAGTTATAAAATAGTTACTGCTGCTATGATACTTTATAATATTGATAATAGATAATTGTTGTAGTAGAGCTTGATTTTTGCTTAAATTTTATTTATCTAACCTTTTATACTATGCAAAGAGTATATCGTTTTTTTGCTACAAAATTAGTTTTCGGGAAATCAATTTAAAGGTACAATTAAGTACAATTTGATACAAAATGTGTATTTTCATTAGAAAGTGCACATTTTTCATTGGATTTTAGTAAAAAATGAAACTCCAGAATATAAATAATAAAAAATAAAAAAAAATTAGTATTTAACTAATAAATTATTTAGTATAACTTTATCGGTTCTTTTTTTTTAAATACACAATATTGTTTTTTTAGTTGATATATATTTTAATAATAGTGTTCTTACGTATTTTGTGATAAACTAAATATAAGTGGTGATGTAAATGAAGAAAGATAATAAAACAATAGCAGTATTAATACCATGCTATAATGAAAGCAAAACTATTGAGAAAGTAATTAAAGATTGGAAAAAAGAATTACCTGAAGCAGATATATACGTTTATGATAATAATTCAACCGATAATACTGATAAAATAGCCAAAAAAGCTGGAGCAATTGTTAAATATGAATATAAACAAGGTAAAGGAAATGTTATAAGAAGCATGTTTAGACAAATTGATGCTGATTGTTATATCATGATTGATGGAGATGATACATACCCTTCTGAATTTGGCAGACAAATGTGTGATTTAGTTTTAGAAGGTAAAGCTGATATGGTTATTGGCGATCGTTTATCATCTACTTACTTTACAGAAAACAAAAGACTATTCCATAATTTTGGTAATAAAATAGTAAGATTTTTAATTAATAAATTATTTAAAAACAATGTAAAAGATATTATGACTGGATATCGTGCATTTTCATATGCATTTGTCAAAGGTTTTCCAGTATTATCTAAAGGGTTTGAAATAGAAACTGAAATGACAATTCATGCAGTTGATAAAAATTTTAAATTAGTTGAAATTCCTGTTACCTATAGAGATAGACCAGAGGGAAGTGAATCTAAACTTAATACTTATAGTGATGGTATTAAGGTGTTAAAAACAATTGCCACTTTATTTAAAGAATATAAACCAGCTTTGTTTTTTTCACTAATTAGTATTATATTAATATTAATATCATTGATATTTGGTTTACCAATTTTTATTGAGTATTTTGATACCGGTTTAGTTCCTAGATTTCCAACATTAATATGTATTTGTATTATTTTAGTAATAGCTATTTTGCTGTGGATTGCAGGACTTATTTTATCTGTTATTAATAAAAAACATAAACAATTATATGAGCTGTATTTAAATCTATTAAATAAAAAATAGATGATAACTTTGATATGAACCCCGTTTCTTGGACATAGAAACGAGGTTTTTATATGAGTAAATTAAGTTATGAAGATAAAATTAATTTATATAAGGAAAGAAAAGAAGGAATATCAAGAGAAAGTTTATCGAGAAAATATAATATACGCGAAAATATAATCGATTATATGGTAAGTTTAATAGATAAACATGGAATAGATATTTTAAGAACTTCAAAAAATAAAGAGCATCCAAAATATGAAAAAGAAGAAGCAATCAATCGAGTTTTAATAAATGGTGAAGCTGCTTGGGCAGTAGCCATTGATATGGGATTACTAAGTTATGGAATGTTACAAAATTGGATTAAAAAATATAAAGAAAACGGGTATAATATAGTTGACCGAAAACGAGGAAGGAGTCCAACTATGTCTAAAAAAGATTTTGACCCTAAAACAAAGGAGACTATTGAAGAAGAAAATGAAAGACTAAAAAAAGAAAATTTATATTTAAAAGCGGAGCTAGAATATTCAAAAAAATTGAGAGCCGTTGTTCAAGCAAGGAAGAATCAACAACAGAAGAAAAAGTAAGTGTTGTAAGTGAGCTTCGGCTAAAATATCCATTAAAGATTCTTCTACAAGTATCTGGTTTAGCTAAATCAGTATATTACTATACTTTATCTAAAATGGATAAAGATGATAAAAATAAAGAAATAATAGAAAAAATAAAAGAAGTATTCTTATACCATAAAGAAAGATATGGCTATCGTAGAATTACTTTAGAATTAAGAAATCAAGGATACAAAGTAAATCATAAAAAAGTTTATAGAATAATGATTAAATTCGGATTAAAGCCATTAAAAAGGAATAAAAGAAAGTACTCTTCTTATAAAGGAACAGTTGGTAAAATAGCTGATAATCTTATTGAAAGAGACTTTGATGCAGATAAGCCAAATGAAAAATGGTATACAGATGTAACCGAGTTTAACCTTAGAGGAGAGAAGATTTATTTATCGCCAATTATTGATGGTTTTAACCAAGAAGTAGTTTCATATAATATTTCTAAATCTCCTAATTTGGAACAAATAAATGATATGCTTAAAAAGGCATTTGATAAAACAAATGATAAAAACTTAGAAAATTTAATATTTCATTCAGATCAAGGATGGCAATATCAACATCAATCTTATCAACAGCAATTAAAAAATAAAGGAATAAAACAAAGCATGTCCAGGAAAGGTAACAGTATGGATAATGGGTTAATGGAAAACTTTTTTGGACTACTTAAAACCGAAATGTTTTACGATCAAGAGAATAACTATAAAACAATTGATGATTTAATAATTGCAATAAATGATTATATTAATTACTATAATTATGATAGAATTAAAGTAAAATTAAAAGGACTGTCTCCGGTGAATTACAGGTTACAATCCTCTAATTAAGACTAATTATAAACTGTCCAACTTTTGGGGTTCAGTTCACTTATTGATAATAACAATCTTTTTATAAAAATATATTTATGAGGAGTAGGTGATGAAAAAAGTATTTAATCAAATTCCATCAATTATTTTATTTTCATTGCCATTACTTTTTGTTTTTGGTGTTATGTTATTGGCATTTTATCCAGGTATAATGTCGCCTGATGCTATGGTGCAGTGGAATCAGGTTCAAACTAATTCAATTAATAATTGGCATCCTGCTTACACTACACTTTTTATAAAATTATTAACTATAGTTTGGAATTCTCCAACGTTTATAATTATTATACAAGATTTAATTATAGCTTTTATTGTTTCTTATACTTTAACTAGATTACATAAACATTATAAAGTTCCTCGTAAATATTTATTTATTATTAGTATTTTATTTGCCTGTAATCCTCTTAATTTTAATTTTGCTGTTAATATGTTAAAAGATACTTTATTTTCTTATTTTTTACTTTTAATGCTAGCATTCATACTGGATATTATTAACGATAAAAAATGGTTAACTAAATGGTATAATGTTTTATTTTTAATATTAGATGGCCTTTTAATTAATCTATTTAGACATAATGGAATTTTAATTACTATTATGTTGTCAGTTATAATTATTTTAGTTTTTAAAAAGAAAAAAATCTTGTATTTAGTATGTTTATCATGGCTTATATTTTATCTTTTGCTAACTAATGTAGGTTTTAAAGTGTTGAACATTCAAGATAATAGTACAGCTAATAAATTTGGCCCTATAACTCATATTTTTGGACAAATTTTAAACAATGATAATATTACTTTATCAGATAATGAAATTGAAGAACTTTCTAAATACGCAGATATTAATAAATTAAAAGATACATTTCATTCTTATAATATGGATTTTAGTATAAATACACAGAATATAAATTATATAGCAAATAATAAACTATCTTATCTTAAAATTGCCTTAAGTGTATTTCATAAATATCCTTTTGAAATAATAAAGTATTATGCTAAGTTAGACTCATTTCTGTATAGTCCTATTCCATTTAAGGATTCTATAGTTGCCGGAATGTTCAATGAAAGTGAATTATATCTTTATGAAGATACATATCCAGAATTGAAAGAAAATAGTAAGATATTATGGTTAAATAAGCTAATAAAAAAGGTAACTCAGACTTATCAAAGTGGTATTATTGGAATTTTAACTATGCGTCCAGCAATTTATATGTATCTTTCTATTGCGTGTGTTATTTATTTAGTTAAAGTTTTGAAAAATAAAAAAATATTTTTACTTTTATTATCTTCAATTTTAAATACTATAAGTATTGCGCCTGCTATGCCAGTTGCATCAACAAGATATGTTTATATTACTTTTTTATCATCTTGGATTATAATTTCTTTAACACTTTATATTATATATAAACAAATAAAATTTAAGCGTGTAAAAAAATAAGACAAACATAACATTTAGTATGATTTATTAGAAAAACAAATAAAGGAAAAATTTATTTGTTTTTTTATGGTAAGAGTATAAGTATTATTTAATACACGAAAAAATATTTTATATTTTTATAATTTTTACTATTTAAAATCATTTTTTAAGGTATTAAAATTATATTTATAGGTTTAATTAAATTATTTTTTAATAATTTAATTGATAATGATATATATACTATAAAACTACTTTAAATATCATCAATTTAAGGAAAAATTATTGTATAAATACGTTACAAAACAATTGTAATAATCTTTTTTTAATATTAAATATATGTTAAACTAATCTTTGTGAAGTATTATGGATGTAGATAAAATTTTAAAACTAGTAAGTAATAACTATTTTATAGCTTTATTTATGAGCTTTTTGTCTATAATAGCATTATTTAATTTAGAAATTATACCGGTTTATAATTTATTTTCTTGGTTATTATTTTGTATACTATTTATTTATTTTTCTAAATTAAATATAAAGAAAAATATTAAATATATTCGTGGATGCATTGTCATTTCTTTAATTTTCTCTATATTATCAATAGTTGGTAATACTGTATATAATAATTTATTTAATTCTAATTTGAATTTTATAAGAGAAATATTTAAATTTAGTAATTTTTTAAATCTTTTAGGTCTAACATCCTTATTTTTTTCATTATTAATAATTTTAATTCCTAAATTATGTAGGATAAATAGTAATAAATTTTTTAAAGGTGGAAAATCGTCTAAAGGTGTAATAATTTTTATAATCTCGATGTTTTTAATTTTTATTGCTTGGCTTCCTTACTTTTTAGCTTATTACCCGGGAACTCTTACTTATGATTCTTTTGTTCAATTAGATTTTGTTGTCAATAAATTTAAATTTATTTCTGATCATCATCCAGTATTACATACTATATTTATAGCTATACCATATTATATAGGTTCTATTATTTTTAATACGTCTAATAGTGCAGCAGCTTTAGTTACTATTTTACAAATGCTTATTATGGCAGCAATTTTTGCTTATTTAATTTACTTTTTATATAAAAGAAATATACGATTAATTTATTTAATTATAATCTTACTTTATTTTATGTTTGTTCCAATTCATGGATTTCATAGTATTACAATGTGGAAAGATGTAATATTTGCCGGAAGTGTTTTATTGCTTATTATTCAAACTATTAAAATGTTTGAAAAAAATGAAATTACTTTAAAAAATTCTATTGGTTTTATTTTAATTTCACTTTTAAATATCTTTTTTCGAAACAATGCTATATATGCCTATATTATATTAACTATATTTACTTTTATAATTTTTAAGAGATACTATAAGCAATTGATTTGTATTTTTTTAATTATTTATGGTGTTTATTTTGGGATAAAAGGGCCAGTATTTAACTATTTTAATATCTCTCATACTGAATCTGCAGAATATATTTCAATTCCTTTACAACAAATCGGGAGAATGGCATGGAAAGATATAGATTTTAACAAAAAAGAAGAAAAATTAATAAATCAGTTAATTCCAATTGATACTTTGAAAGTTGTATACAATCCTATAGTTGTAGATCCGATAAAATTAAATGAAAATTATAATAGCGATGTATTTAATAAAAATAAATTACAATATTTAAAGCTGTGGATAACATTAGTTAGAAAACATCCTGATATTGCTTTAGAATCATATTTTATTAGTACATTAGGATATTGGTATCCTAATGTAAAAGTCATCTCATCAGCTACATGGATCTCTAATAACGAAATAGGTGTTTATAGAGATTCCAAGATTTCACCATCGATATTTGATAATTTATTAAGTCATGATTATCCATTTATAAATATATTTAATAGTTTAGCAATAGTTTTTTGGGTGATTGGTATATTTATGTATATTACTAAAAAGAGATTAGGTAGAAAATATTTATATTGCTTTATTCCTGTTATTGGAATATGGATTACAATTATGTTATCTGTACCTGCTTATGCTGAATTTAGATATATATATTCAGCTTATACTACAATACCATTACTTATGGTAGTACCATATTTTAAATCGATAAAATAAAAGGGTGTTGATATGATAAAAAAAGCTTTAAATGAAAAAATATGGTTAATTAGTTTGTTAATACTATTTTTAGCAACGCTAATTTACTTATACAATCATACTTTGAAATTTGGCGTATGGTTAATTGTAATTGTAATTTTTCAAATACTAGCTCTTTTTCTAATTTATTATAATAAAGCTTATTTTAATAAATTAAAAATTGAAAAGTGCTTTGTAATTATTGCTTCTTTTTTAGGAATTATATATATACTATTAGCTCCATTATTTACAGGAAGTGATGAACAAAATCATTATTATCGAATTTATGAAATAAGTCAAGGAACTATATTTACTCCTACTAATAATAATGTTGTAGGAAGTATGCTACCTGTATCTTTACAATATTCTTACATATTAGGTGGAGCAAGTAATACGAACATTAAATATTCTAATATTCCAGATATGTTTAAAGTAAAATTAAATTCAAATATTGTTACTCAATACGGTCTTAATTGGCATCAATTTTATTCGAATACAGCTTTATATTCTCCCATTGTTTATATTCCCCAATCTTTAGGGTTTAATATTGCTAAATTATTTAATTTAAATGTGTATTTAATAGGTATATTTGGTCGGTTATTTAATTTATTATTTTATATTATTGTAGGCTATTTAGCTATTAAAATTGCGCCAAAGGCCAAAATGTTTTTTTTAGCAATTTTATGTTCTCCTAATATGTTAAGTACGGCAACTACCTTATCAGCTGATGCTTTTACTAATGTTATTTCTTTACTTTATATAAGTATAATATTTTATTATATTTTTAATAAAGTAGAAATTTCTTTTAAAAGCAAACTTTTATTATTTATCTTATCACTAATAATTTCATTATCTAAAGTAGTTTATTTTCCCATAGTTTTTCTTTTGTTATTATTAAAAAGCGAGTGTTTTAAAAATACTAAAAAAGAAAAAGGAGTGTTTTTATTAGTTACAATATTTTCATCTTTAGTGTTTAGTTTTCTATGGATAAATACAACTGATAATATTTTTAATATTTCTTATTCTAATACGGCATTACAAAAACAATTTATTCTTAATAATATATTAAGTTACATTTTAATTATTTTTAAAACGTTTTTAAATTACGGTTTTGATTATATTGAATGTTTATTTGTAGGAACAACTATGTATCATTCACAATTAAAAATTCCACTTTTAATATCTTTTAGTTATATTATCTTAGTAATTTTAACTTTAATAAAAGATAATAATGATAATATTTTGTCTAAAAAATCTAAAGCATTAATTATATTTATTGCCCTAATAGTTATTGGTCTTATTTGTACTTCTATTTATATTCAATGTACCGCTCAATATTATGATGTTGCTAATAATATTATAGAAGGTATTCAAGGACGGTATTTTATTCCGATTATATTGTTTATTCCATATTTATTAAAAATAAAACCAAATAAATTAAATTATTCTAATACTTTAATTTATTGTAGTATTATTACATTTAATACTATTGTTTGGATGTTTATGATAAATCAATTTATTTAAAATTATTAAAAAAGTAATTCTTTATACAGGACAAATTGTAGAATTTTTAGATAATGATCATAATAGAAAAAAGATAAATTTATCAAAAGAAAATATTGAATTTCCTAAAATATAGGTGCTAAAAATGTATTCATGCGATGAATACTGTGAGTAAGTTAAAGAGTATAATCGTTTGACAATGTATTTAATAAAAACTATAATACTTTACAAGATTGTGAGGAGAAAGTTTATGAAAAAAGTACTAACTATAGTTACATTTTTTGTATTAGTATTTTTGATTCAAACAAATATAATTTATGCTACTGAATTAGATTGTAATGCATATCTATCAAGTGGTAGTAGCAAAGATAACGTTAAAGATTTACAATTAAAACTTAATCAAACTATGAGTTGCAATTTGTCAGTTGATGGTGTTTTTGGCTCTTTAACTAGTAGTTGCACAAAACGATTTCAAGAAAAATATGATTTAGATGTTGATGGTATTGTTGGACCAAAAACATGTACTAAGTTAAATAATTTGACTAAATCAATTGATTATAATAATAATGCTTACTCATTAACCGAGGTGAATATTAGAAAAAAAGCAACAACTAAATCAAAAATATTAAAAACAATTACTAAAGCTACAGAAATAAATATAATTAGTAAGGTAAATGATTGGTATAAAATCAAACTGGGACAAAATAATTATGGTTATATCCGTAGTGACTTAGTTACAAGAAATATAATTATTGTAGATATTAGTGAGCAGGTATTGAATTACTATATTGATGGTAAAAACATTTTAACTGCTCCTGTTATTACAGGAATGTTAAATAATCATGACACCCCAATAGGATCATATATTTTAAACGTTGATAATTTAAGTAAAAATCAAATATTAAGAGGAGTTAATGATGATGGCTCTAAATATGCCTCATTTGTTGATTATTGGATGCCATTTATTATGGATAGAGGTATTGGATTTCATGATGCTACTTGGAGAAGTAAATCTTCCTTTAAGCCAACAACATATATAAATAATGGGAGTCATGGATGTATAAATATGCAACATGCGGATGCTAAAAAATTATTTGAAAATATAAAAGAAGATGCGGCTGTTATAATTAGATATTAATAACTAAGTTGTTATGAAGGGGTCTTTTAAATTGAAGAGGTATTTTAAATTAATCATTAAAGTAATTGGAAGAAAAATAAGCTTTTTTGGCTTTAATTATAAATGTAATATTTGTGGTAGTACTGTAAGAAAGATGCTTCCTGGTGGACATAAACATGAAATTTTTAAAACAAACTTGATAGTAGTAGCAGGGTATAGATAATATGTCTATTGCCCTATTTGCATGAGTAAAGATAAGGACAGAATGGTATATTTTTATATAAACAAATACACAAATATATTTACTGGCAAAAATGTAATATTACATTTTGCCCCTGAAAGAGGAATAAAAAGAAAAATTCAAAAAAATAAACAAGCAATTTATTATAATGGTGATATTAATCCTAATTTTGCAGATATGCAAATCGATATAACTGATATTAAATTTAGTGATAATACTTTTGATTATATTATCTGTAATCATGTTTTGGAACATGTATTAAATGAAAAACAAGCAATCTCTGAATTAAAAAGAGTAAGTAAGCCTTTAGGCAAAATAATAATAACAGTCCCGATTTGTATATCTAATGATAAAACTGTTGAAGATGAGAAAGTCACATTGCCTGATGAACGAATGAGATTATTTTGTCAGCACGATCATGTAAGATTATATGGAAAAGATTTTAAGGATCGTCTTAAAAAATATGTATTAGATGTATCAGTATATAATTTTGAAAATGAATAAGGTAAAAAACTTGCAAAAAAGTATGGGACTGTTGAAAATGGGTGTATTTATATTGCTTTTAAAAAAAGTAAAACATAACAAACAATGTTTTACTTTTTTTAAAATGTTTTTTCTGAGTAGCTATGTGAATAATTTATTCTTTCATCAAACTCCACATAGTTAAGATAAATCATAAGTATTAAAAACCAATGACCAGTAGTTGGATCACTAATTATTAAATGATCTCGTCCAGCTTCTTCAATAATTCCTGTAAATATTTTATCTTTCCATTCAATAGAATCTGGAAAAGAAACGTATGCTTTAACTCGCTTTCCTTTGTTTAAACGTAAAATATTTTCAATATAACTTTGTTCCATGGTTAAATTGCTAGTTTCAACATTTAGGGTTTCGATATTACTTTCGTAATTACTGGGAGTGGGCATATTATTTTGATTAGTATTAGGATTAGTTACACTTGGAAAAGTAGGATTTTGATAAAAATTTCCATTCATTTTAAATCACCTCTCTAATTTATATGTTAAAGATAAATAATTTATTATCTTTAATTTCATAAAATTTAAATGTTTATACAAAATATTAATATTAGAATAGTTTTTTTATAAAAAATTATTGAAGTATGTTATACTATTTAAGAATAAGATAGCGAGTACGTGGGTGATAAAATGTTTTTTAATTTAAATAAAATTATAGAGTCTGTTAAAGAGAAAAACCGTGTTTTACGAATTACTATTTTACTTATTGGGGTATTCTTATTAGGATTATCTTATAATATGTATTTAAAACCTAATAATTTAGTGACTGGTGGAATATCTGGATTATCTATTATTTTACAACAAATATTTAAAATTGATTCAAGCGTATTTATATATATTTTTAGCATTATTTTAGGGATTTTAGCTTTTATCGCTTTAGGAGCCAAAGATGGAGCTAAATCAATGGTAGGAGCAATATTATATCCAGTTATGATAAGTTTTACTGCACCGTTGGCTGAAGTTTTAAATAATAAATTTGTATTAGATAGTTTTTTAATTGAAGTTTTACTAGCCAGCTTAATTATTGGATTTGCAAGTGGAATTATATATAAAGTTGGTTATTCCAGTGGTGGAAGTGATATTATTGTTCAAATAATGAATAAATACGCAAAAATTTCGATTGGAAAAGCTAACTTTATAATTAATTTAGGAATCGTTTTGCTTGGCGGGGCAATATTTGGTATAAATAATGTGATTTATGCTATTATTATAATTTATCTAAATAGTGCTGTAGTTGATAAAATATTATTAGGTATTTCTAATAGTAAACAATTTTTTATTCATACTAAAGAAATTAGTAAAGTAAGAGAACTAATTATTGAAAAATTAGGAACTGGTGTTACAGTACTAGAAACAACTGGAGGATATACTAAAAAAAAGCGTAAAATGTTGATGTGTGTAGTTTCAACTAAGGATTATTATCTTTTTAAAGAAACAGTTTTAGAAATTGATCCAGAGGCCTTTTTTGTAATAAATGACTGTTATGAAGTGTCTGGTGGTGTAAGGAGGAGAAATTTACCATTTATTTAGGTCTTTTTTTTTGATATAATATTGATAATAGTAAGGTGGTAAAATGAAGTTCATAAAAATAGAAGATTGCTATAAGGTTTATAAAAACGGTGTCACAGCAACTGCTGGATTAAACCTAGAAATAGATAAAGGGGAATTTGTCTTTATTATTGGATCTACTGGATGTGGAAAATCCACTTTAATAAAGATGCTATATCGTGAAGAAAAGCCAACAAAAGGGAAAATAATTGTTGGTGGAGTAAATGTTGCCAAATTGCGTAATAGTAAAGTTTATAAATTACGCCGTAAACTTGGTATTGTATTTCAAGACTTTAAACTTTTGCCAAAATTATCTGTTTATGAAAATGTTGCATTTCCTTTAACTAGTATGGGCCTAAAAAAATCACAAATTAGACCACGCGTTATTAAAGCTTTAGAATTAGTTGGACTTAAAAATAAAATAAGAAGTTATCCTAATGAATTATCTGCTGGAATGCAACAAAGGGTATGTATAGCTAGAGCTATGGTTAATGAACCGAAACTCCTTATTTGTGATGAACCAACTGGTAATTTAGATCCTGAAACTTCTAAAGAAATAATGGAAGTTTTAGATGCAATAAATAAAGATTTAGGAACAACTATTGTTATGGTAACGCATGATAAAGATATTGTAAATCGTATGAAAAAAAGGGTAATATTACTAGACAATGGAGTTTTGGTTAGCGATGAATTGAAAGGAAAGTATAAAGCACATGAAAGCATTTAGAATATTAACTCGAAGTATTTCTGATGGATTTAAAAGTGTATTTCGTAATTTCAGTTTGAGTTTGGCTTCTATATTATGTACTACTATAACTTTGATATTAGTTTCAGTGGCTTTAGTAATTTCAGTAAATATTGAAAACTTTACTAAAGAAATAGAGGAAGATTTGTCTATTGTTGTATTTGTGGAAAACTCAGCAACGCCAGATGATATTGAGCAGATTAGATCACAACTATTAAGTATAGATAATATTAATTCAGAGGAAATATTTTATCAAAGTAAAGATGAGGTAAAAACCGAAATGCAATCTGAATCAGAAGTTTTCGATGCAGTAATGAGTCAATGGGAAGGGGATGATAATCCATTAAAAGATACATTCCAAATTAAAGTAATAGACATTGAACAAATAGGAGAAACTGCTGAGGAAATATCAAAAATTGATCATATATCTTCAGTTAATTATGGAGAAGGTATGGTTGAAAAAATGGTTAATGCGTTTAAATGGATTGAAAGAATTGCATACGGCGCAGTTTTAGCATTAGTAATAGTTACAGTATTTTTAATTATAAATACGATAAAATTAACAATATTCTCTAGACAAAGAGAAATTGGTATTATGAGACTAGTAGGCGCTAGTAATTTTGTTATAAAAAATCCATTTATTGTAGAGGGAATGGTGATAGGACTAATTGGGTCTATAATTCCGGTATGTTGTGTAATTTTAGGATATACAGCATTATATGATTATTCATCTGGTCATATATTTACGCCACTTATAAAATTAATATCTCCTATGCCATTTATATATTTTGTTGCGCTAGTTGTTGTAATAATAGGTATCATTGTTGGTATGATAGGTAGTGCTAGTGCTACTAGAAAGTATTTGAAGGTGTAATATGAAAAAAAATATAAAGTATTTTATTGTCGTATTAATATTGGGTACTATGTTTATTCCCCTTTCTAAAACTCAAGCTACAACTTTAAAAGAATATGAAGATGCTGTAGAAAAATATACTGCAGAACTCCAAGAAAAAGAAAATCAAATAGCTAGTAACGAAGCAGAAATTGAAGAAATTAAGCAAAAAATTGTATCTATAAGTAATCAAATTTTTCAAACTGAAACAGAAATTGATAACTTAGAACAAGAAATAGAACAAAGTAATCAAGAAATTGCTCAGAAGGGTGAAGAAAGTAAATCAATTATGGAGTATTATCAGCTTGCTAATGGTGATAATGCTTATTTAGAGTACGCTTTTGGAGCAGAAACTATTACAGATATGATATATAGAGCATCAATTGTTGAACAATTAACAGAATATAATGATCAAATAATGAAAGAATTGGAAACTTTAATAGAAACAAATGAACAAAAAACTAAGGAACTTGCTACTAAAAAGGAAGAACTTGCTCAATTAGAAAAAGATCTTGAAACTGAAAAAGCAAAGATTGAAGAAGAAAATGCAGCAATAGAAGAAACAGTTCCAACTGTTAAAGAGCAAATTAGAGTATATCAGGAACAAGTCGATTATTGGAAAGCAAAAGGGTGTACCTCTAATGATATTTTAGGAGTAACTTGTGCTGTTCCGCCTAAGGTTGATACAGGAAATAATGGATCAATTTCAATAGATATTATTGGTGCTAATGGCTTTAGATTACCAATGAATAAAGGTTATTTAACTCAAGGGTATAGTGGTAAGAATGGTCATATGGGAGTAGATTTTGGTAGTTCTAATAAATCAGAAGAAATATATCCAGTAGCAAGCGGACAAGTTATTTATGTCGGTCATGATTCATATGGTGCTAATGTTGTGAAAATAGTTCATAATGTAAATGGTACTCTAATTTTCTCTACTTATGCTCACATGCGAGCTGTATATTTAAAGAAAGGCCAGATTGTTACAACAAGCACTTTACTTGGATTAATGGGATCTACCGGTTGGTCGACTGGACCACATTTACACTTAGAAATGACTACTTGTGATTGGACATATAATTGTACTTATGCTACATATAAAAATAGTTTAGTTAATCCATTTAGTTATATACCTTATGCTACTAGATGGGGATAATAGATGAAAATATCATTAAATTTAATGATATTTTTTTTATAATTTAGTTTATTTTGTCAATTTAGACATTTAAATCCTAATATATTCATAAGTATACTTAGGTGAGATATATGTTTCAAAATGATATTCACACAAGAATTAGATATGTATTTTTGATTACTCTAGTATTATTTATATTTATAATAGTTAGAGTTTTTTATATTCAAGTATTTAAATATGATAAACTAAATTCTCTTGCTGAATCATTGTGGAGTAGAAATTTACCTATAACGGCAGATAGGGGGATAATTACTGATAGAAATGGCGAGGTCTTAGCTGATAATATTACTACTACTAGCTTAGTGTTGATTCCTAATCAAATAGAAAATAAAGATCAGGTCGCTGAAGATTTAGCAGAAATTTTAAATGTTAATAAAGATGATATGGCAAAACATGTTAATAAAAAAACATCAATTGAAAGAGTTCATCCTGAAGGAAGACAACTAGATTATGAGACTGCTGAAAAAATTAATAATTTAAATTACGATGGAGTATATTTAGTTAAAGAATCTAAACGATATTATCCTTATGGAAGTCTTCTTTCTCATGTATTAGGCTATGTAGGAATTGATAATCAGGGTTTATCAGGAATTGAATTAGAATATGATGATTATTTAACTGGTAGTGATGGAGCAATTAAATATTTTAGCGATGGTAAGGGACATAGAGTAAATGTAAATGAAGTTTATGAACAACCACAATCAGGAATAAATATTCAACTTACAATTGATCTGAGAATTCAACAATCAATAGAAAAAGAATTAGATAATGTTGTAAGTAAGTATGATCCAGAACATGCTTTGATTATTGCCATGAATCCTAAAAGTGGAGAAATTTTAGGTATGTCTTCTCGCCCTAATTTTAATCCCAATAATTATGAGGAATATGATACAGAAACAATTAATCGTAATTTACCAATTTGGATGACTTATGAACCAGGATCAACTTTTAAAATTATCACTTTAGCCTCTTCAATAGAAGAAGAGACTATCAATTTATTTGAAGATCAATATACAGACACCGGATCAATTAGTGTGGAAAATGCAAGAATTAAATGTTGGAAAGCTGGTGGTCATGGAACTCAAACTTTTTTAGAAGTTGTTGAAAATTCTTGTAACCCAGGATTTGTAGTAATGGGACAAAAGCTTGGTACACAAAAACTATACTCTTATATTCATAAATTTGGATTTGGTAAAAAAACTGGAATTGATTTAAATGGAGAAAGCAGTGGAATATTGTTTAAAGAAGAAAATGTAGGACCGGTAGAACTAGCCACAACTAGTTTTGGTCAAGGAATATCAGTAACGCCAATTCAACAGGTAAAAGCAGTTAGCGCGGCAATTAATGGGGGATATTTATACACGCCTTATATTGTTGGCAGTTTACTTGAGCCAGAAACAAATACGGTAATAAAGCAATTTAGTTCTAATCAAGAAGCTCAGGTTATTAGTGAAGATACTTCAGCTTTAGTTCGCTATGCATTAGAAAGTGTAGTAGCAAATGGCAGTGGTCGAAATGCCTACATTGAAAACTACAGAGTTGGCGGCAAAACAGGAACTGCGCAAAAAGTACAGGATGGAAAATATATGACTGGAAACTACATAGTTTCTTTTATGGGGTTTATGCCAGCTAATGATCCTGAGATAGTTGTTTATGTTGCAATAGATAATCCTAAGGGAATAACTCAATATGGAGGGACTGTATCTGCTCCAATTGCTAAAAATGTTTTATTAGATTGTATAGATATATTAAATATAGAAGAAGATTCAGAGGGCTTACCAAAAGAGTATAATTATTATGATACTAAATATATTACATTACCTGATGTTGTTGGAAAAACTATTAAAGAAGCAAATAGTATATTAAAAGGGTTTAAAATTGAATATACTGGTAGTGGAGATAAAGTATTATATCAATCTCCTACTCCTAATAAATTTGTAAAAGAGGGCAGTACAGTTAAATTATTATTAGGATAAAATTTGTAAATTTTTGTAAATTTTTATAATTTTTTTATAGTTGTTTATATATTTAGTAGTATAATATGAATACGTAGGAGGAGTAGACTATGTTAATATTAGCAAAAGCAACAATGGCAATGATGTTAGGCTTTATTTTATCAATAGTAACTGGATTAATTATTATTCCTTGGCTTAGAAAAATAAATGCTAAACAAAGTGTAAGTTTAAAAATTTCTAAAAGCCATTTAGCTAAAAATGGTACTCCAACTTTAGGTGGCTTTATTTTTATCATTCCTACAGTTTTATCGATATTATTATTATATTTGCGAGGAAGTATCGAAATAAGTTATAACTTAATAATTTTGCTTTTTGTGTTCTTAAGTTATGCCCTTTTAGGATTTGTAGATGATTATTTAAAAATAAAGTATAAAAATAATAAAGGATTAAAAATACATACAAAATTTATTTGTCAATTATTAATTGCAATAATATTTTATTATATATTTAAAAAACATGGTGGAGTCTCAGTACTAGAAATAACTTCTTTAAATTTAGTAATCCCTTTAGGGTTTGGATTTGGCCTTTTTATATTGTTTTTGCTAGTTGGGACTTCAAATGCTGTTAATATTACTGATGGATTAGATGGACTAGCAGGAGGATTATGTGCTATAGCTTTTTTAGCTTTTGGACTACTTTCTTGGAATACAACTTGGATGGAAGGTAATCAAGAATTAGCTATATTTTGTTTTATTTTAGTTGGTGCTTTATTTGGTTTTTTACTATTTAATACGCACCCGGCCAAAGTATTTATGGGAGATATGGGATCTTTATCTTTAGGTGCAGCTTTGGCTACAATAGCTATTTTAACTCGACATGAGTTATCTCTTGCTTTAATTGGTGGAGTATTTGTTGTTGAAACTTTAAGTTCAATGATTCAAATTATTTCTATTAGACATTTTCATAAAAAAGTGTTTAAAATGGCTCCATTGCACCACCATTTTGAGCAATTAGGATGGAGTGAACAAGATATTGTAAAAGCTTTTTGGGTTGTAGGTTTACTTCTTGCAATGGCAGCAATAACTTATGGCGTATGGATTTAACCTCAATAAGAGGTTTTAATTTTTGAATAAACAATTTTTAAAATATATTAATTTATTTTAGATTATGTTATAATCTCATTGTAATATTATCAACAAGAGGTGTGGTATGGAACATGTAGTATTTTGTGATAAAAAAAATGGTGAATTAGAAAATATAATAAATGGAAAACAAACAATGATTATAAGAGCTACTCAAAGTAGACGTATACCACATAGTAGAGTTTTTAAAGGAGAAAATTTATATTTTTTAAATAAAAATAGTAATGAAATTAAATATAAAGCAGAGGTTAAAGAAGTATTTAATTATAATAAATTGTTTGATAGAGAAATAAGAGATATTTTAAATAAAAATTATTTAAAGCTATGTTTAAGTGAAAAAAATTTAGAAAAATATCATAAAAAATGTATTTGCTTAGTTGAATTTTTTAATTTAGAAGAAATAGTACCTATAAAAATAAAACCACAAGCACCATTAGTTGATTGGATTATTCTTCAAAATATTAATGATATTGAAAATAGTAGTTAAATGTGATGGTGGAATGCTACAAATTACTTAAATATACTTTTTATATAAATATAACTAGATAAATTTAATAAGAAAATTAGATAATATTGTCTAATCTTTTTTTTATATAAATATATAAATATTTATAATGCCATGTTATAATCATTATAAAGTAGGTGAATATTTTGAAAGATTATAATATGTCTATTGAGCAGATATATGAAAAGTATGATTCTAATTTTGAGGGATTAAGCTCTATAGAAGTAGAAAAGAGAATAGAAAAATATGGCCAAAACGTTTTAGAAGAAAAAAATAAAAAAAGTAATTTAACTATTTTTTTAAGTCAGTTTAAAGATGTAATGATAGTAATGTTACTTTTAGTATGTGCTATTTCTTTTATTTATGCTTTATATAGCGGTGGTGATTTTTTAGATACAATAGTAATATTAGTATCCGTCATAGTAAATGCTATAATGGGATTTATACAAGAGGCTAAAGCGGCTAAAGTAATTGATTCTTTAAAAGCTTATACTGATACTTATGTTAGCGTTAAAAGAGATAACAGCGTTTCTGAGATTGATTCTAAAAATTTAGTTCCAGGAGATATAATAATTTTAGAATCTGGAGATAAAATACCTGCTGATGCGCGTATTATTGATGCAGTTAATGCAAAAGTAGATGAATCTATTCTAACTGGTGAAAGTTTTGAAGTTGATAAAAATGACGGTATTATCGAGGGAAATGTATTAATTCAAGATCGATTTAATATGGTGTTTTCTGGCACTAGTCTAACTCACGGTAAAATTACAGCTATAGTTTTAAGTACTGGAGAGGATACAGAATTAGGTAAAATAGCTGAGAAATTAGATTCTAATCAACAAGTATTAACACCATTACAAATAAAAGTAAATAAAGTTAGTAAATTTTTAACATTTGTAGCTGCTTTGCTCGTAACTTTTGTTTTATGTCTAGGAGTTATTCGCGGTGATACAGTTTTAAATATTATAATGTTATGTATCAGTATGGTAGTGGCCTCTGTTCCTGAATGTTTACCAGTTGCTATTACAACTACGTTGGCTGTTGGAGTAAAACAAATGAGTCAAAAAAAAGCTGTTGTTAAAGAATTAAAAGCAATCGAAACTCTTGGCTCAACTGATGTAATTTGTTCTGATAAAACAGGGACATTAACAACTAATAAATTAACAGTTATTAAAGTATATTCTAATAATAAAATTTTTAAAAATAATCTTAAATACGAAGATAATGAAATGTTATTTAATATTTTAGCTTTATGTAATAATTGTGAGAAAGTAAAAGATTCATCAAAGTATTATGGAGATTCTGTTGAAGTTGCTTTTTGTGATTATTTAAATAACTGTAATATTGATATTGAAAATCTTAGAAATAAATATAAAAGGGCATTTGAAATACCTTTTGATTCAGAACGTAAAATGATGAGCACTGTAAATATGATAAATAATGAGTTAATAATGTGTACTAAAGGTAGTTTATCATCCATACTAAGTGCATCAACATATTATTTAGAAAACGGAAAAAAACAAAAGCTTACTAATAGTATCAAAGATCAAATTATAAAAAATGATAAAAAAATGTCAGATGATGCCTTAAAAGTAATTGCCTTAGCATATAAGAAGACAAAGCAATTAGATGAAGAAGAATATATTAATGACGAAAACAATTTAATTTTTGTTGGTTTAATTGGTTTAATGGATCCTTCAAGAGAAGATGTTGCATCAGCAATTAAATTGTGTAAAAGTGCTCATATGAGACCTATTATGATTACTGGAGATAGTATAAATACAGCTAATGCTATAGCATTAGAAATTGGTATTATAAAAAATAAAAATGAAGGAATTGAAGGCAAAGATATTGAAAATTTAACTGATTCTGAATTAATAAGTGCTGTAAAAAAATATAGTGTATATGCTAGAGTTACACCTGATCATAAAGTAAGAATAGTTAGGGCTTTACAGGCAAATAAAAAGGTTGTTGCAATGAGTGGCGATGGAGTTAATGATGCTCCTGCTATTAAGCTTGCCCATGTAGGAATAGGGATGGGAAATGCTGGTAGTGATGTTACCAAAAGTGTTGCTGATATTATCCTTTTAGATGATTCTTTTTCTACAATTGTTACAGCCGTTAGAGAAGGAAGACGTATATATAACAATGTCGTGTCTAATATAATATATAATTTATCTTCTAATTTTACAGAAATAATTATAATTATTATAGGTATGTTTTTATCAAATAACATTATTCTTCCTCTTCATATTCTTTATATAGATTTAGTCGCAGATTGCTTGCCTTCTATTGCGTTAGCATTTGAAAAAGAAGATAAAAATATAATGAAAAAGTATCCAAATGGACTAAATAAAAGAATATTTACACCGTTTAATATAGCATCCTTAATAATTTCAGTAGTCATAGAAGTATTAATTTGTTTAGAAGTTTATTTTGTTGCTTTAAATTATTGGAATGTAGCTGTTGCTCAGACACTAGCTTTATTAAGTATTGTATTTCAAGAATTTATATATGCATATAATTGTAGATCATTAAAAACTCAAATAAAGAATAAAGGAATTTTTTCTAATAAACAAATGAATATGTTTGTAGGAATTTTAATGATTGTCCAATTACTTGTATTCTTTAGCCCAATTAGATCTATTTTTGGATTAGAAAAAATCACCTTTTTACAATTTATAGTAGTATTTATAATTAATTTAAGTGGTTTCTTTATTATTGAAATATTAAAACCAATTTTAGTAAAACATTTTAAAGACAAATAATTATAGGTATAATATTAACTTCTATTATTTAAAATATACATCTTTGTCTTTTTAAAACTTTATGATATATTTTTATTATAGAATAGAGGAATAATATGAAATTAAAAAAGCCAATTATTATTTTAGGTATAGTAATAATTTTATTAGTAATTTTATTAATTGTAACTTTAATTTTTAGATCTTTTAAAGCTTCAGATAATAAAGGTAATAATATAGAGGCCATAGATAATAATGAGTATTTAGAAAAATTAGCTTTAGAAATTCAAAGTAATCAGGAATTTAATAATTCAAGTGTTTTGGTAGATCAAAATAAAATTACAATTTATACTGAAAAAGAAGAAGTAATTTATTCTACAACATTTGAGTTAATAGATGATATTTTAGTATATGAGTTTCCTAATACAGAAGATATGCAAATTTTAGAAGTTAATGATGAAATTATTTGGAAGTTGAAAGATGTTATAGCATTATTACAGGGTAATAATGTTACAGATATTGAAAATTGGAATGCTACAGCTAATCTAGAAAATATGAATGTATCAGATAATGGTATTTCTTTGATTAGAAATCAAAATGGTGAAAATAATTATATTATGTCTTTTGAAATAAGTACTAACAATTTACAATTAACTAGTTAGAAGTATAGTTGAAATAAATTACAATAAAAAATTAGAAGATATTCAAACAATAAAGTCAATAATATGAGAATAGAATTAGCTGATAATTCTTTTTTTTATTAAAAATTTGTAATTTCACTAAATTTTCGTAAACATGTTGTCAAAAATATGTTATAGTAAATAATTGAAGATTGACAATTAAAAGTAGAAAGTAGTGAAGTTATGTTTAGTAAATTAAAATCTATTTGGAATAATAAATATGTAAAAAATACATTACTTATTTTTATACCGCTTTTGTTGTGTGAAATAATATTTTTTGGGGTAGGTGATGCAACATATGGCCTTTATAATATGTCTAGAATAATACTTGGATTAGGTATTATTAGTTTAACATTAAGTATTATTATTTCCCTTTTTAAACAACCCGTTTCTTATGTAATAATAGCAGTTTTCAATTTTATAGCTAGCTTATATGCATTTTTACAATTAGGGTTTAAATCTTTTTTAGGAGTATATATTTCAATAAATACTCGTAGCCAATTAGGCGCTGTTATAGATTATGTCAAAGATTTTTTACGAAGTTTTAAATTTTCATATTACCTAGTATTTATTCCTTTTTTATTATTGATTGTTTATTTAATCGTATTTGATAAAAAGACTAGAATTAATCAGTCAAAAAAATCAATATTTACTTTTAAAACCAAAAAGAAGAAAGAAAAAGAACAAAAAGAAAAGGAAATTACAGCTTGGAAATCAAATGTTACAATGATTGGAATGATCATTATTTTAATAATTTTATATTATGGAACAGTCAGTATTGGATTTATGCAAAATAAGTTGCAATTAATTTCAAATAAAGAACTATTAAAATATCCTAGCAATCCTAGTATAGCTATTAATCAATTTGGAGTGTTGTCATATGGAATTTTAGATATTAAGTCGTCATTATTTCCAAGCCAAACTCAAACTCAAGATATAGCTTATGCTAAAATTGATAATGAACAAACCGATTATTCTAGAAATATTGATGATAGTAAGTGGCAAGAAATAACTGAAAATGAAGAAAATCCAGATTATAAAAATTTAAATAATTATTTTATCTCTCAAAAGATAACTGATAAAAATGAATATACTGGAATGTTTGAAGATAAAAATTTAATTGTTATTATGATGGAATCAGTAAATGATATTTTTATTAATGAAGAATACTTTCCTAACTTTTATAATTTATATTCTAATGGTTGGCATTGGGAAAATAATTATTCTCCTCGAAATAGTTGTAGCACAGGTAATAATGAAATGAGTGGCATGATAGGATTATACTCTATTTATGATAAATGTACTGCTAATGAGTACAGAAATAACACTTATTTTGAAAGCATATTTAATTTATTTAATAAAGCTGGGTATCAAACAACTTCAATGCACGATTATACCGAGCACTATTATTATCGTAATACTATTCATACAAATATGGGAAGTGGAAAATACTATGGAGTTGATGATTTAGGAATTGACTATAGAAATGAATATCGAAATTGGGCAAGTGATGAAGATTTTATGACTCAAGTTTTAAATATTTTAAATGATTATAGCAACGAAGAGCATTTTATGACTTGGCTTACAACGGTAAGTTCACATCAACCATACGGTGTTTCATCAATTCAAGGAGATATGTATTTAGATGAATTTTCTAATACAACCTATCCTGAGGATTTGCAAAGATATCTTTCAAAACTGAAAATTTTAGATAATGCATTAGGTATACTAATTGATGGATTAGAAAAACAGGGTAAATTAGATGATACTGTAATTGTATTATATGGAGATCATTATCCATATGGATTGAAATCAGATGTTATTAATCAAATTTTAGATTATGATGTATCTGTAGATTTTGAAACAGAGAGAGTACCTTTTGTAATTTATAATAATCAAATGGAGGCAAAGACCTTTAAGGATTATACTTCATATGTTAATATTGTACCAACAATAGCTAATTTATTTAACCTAGACTATGATCCAAGATTGTATGTAGGGACTGATTTATTATCTAAAGATTATGAAAGCTTAGTTGTATTTGCTGATGGCTCATGGCGGGATAAGAATGTTTTATATGATGCTTCTAGTGGAGAAGTTAAATATTATACAGATAAGACTTATACTGATGAAAAAATAATGGATATAACTAGCGAAGTCAGTTTGAAGATGCAAATGAGTCAGCTGGCTATTACTACTAATTATTTTAACTATTTAGATGAGAAATTAAACTCTTCAAATGAGGTAACAGAGTAACTTTATGATTTTGAATGTTAGTGGAAGAACTGATGTAGTTGCATTTTATTCAAAGTGGTTTATAAAACGATATAGATTAGGTTTTGTAGATGTTAGAAATCCCTTTAATAATAATTTAGTGAATAGAATAAATTTTAAAGACGTAGATGCTATCTTATTTTGTACTAAAAATCCTTGGCCAATAATTAAATATTTACCAGAAATTAAACATCCTATTTTATTTCATGTAACTTTAACTGGATATCAAAAAGATATTGAACCAAATGTAATTAATAAATCAAAAGTTATTGAAGGCGTTAAGCAAGTTTCAAAAATTATAGGGATAGAAAATATAGCGATTAGATACGATCCTATATTTTTATCCCAAAAATATAATCTAGATTATCATATTAAAGCCTTTAAAAGAATATGTGCTTTATTAACAGGCTATGTAAATACAATTATTGTATCGTTTATGGATGATTATAAAAATGTCAGAAAAAATAAAAAGGTTTTACAGTATAGAGAATTTACAGAAAACGATTATAAGCAAATTGGAATAAATTTTAGTAAAATAGCAGCACTTTATAATATGAAAGTTCAAACTTGTTTTGAAGAGCGTAATTTAATTGAATATGGTTTTGAAAAAGGAGAATGCCTTTCTCAAGAACTTGCTTATAAATTAACTGGTAAGAAATTTAAAAAATGGAGGGCACGAAAAGAAGGAAAGTGTAATTGTGTTGAAATGGTGGATATTGCAACTTATAATACGTGTTTCCATTTTTGCAAATATTGTTATGCTAATTATGATGAGAAAAAAGTTTTAGAAAACATTGCTAATCATGATGATGATTCATCTTTATTAGTTGGACAATTATTAATTGGTGATAAAATAACAATCCGAGAATAAAGTTTATTTTTTCATGGATTTTTTTAAATATTAATAATATAATAAAGATGTTGCTGGAATAGCTCAGTTGGTAGAGCAACGCCCTCGTAACGCGTAGGTCACAGGTTCAAGTCCTGCTTCCAGCACCATTTTGAGATTACATTCAAACTATTTGAATTTTAATATATGTTTAAAGCAATGCAAGCTTTTTTAAAAGAGGTATTGAGATGTTAAAAATAGAAACTAGTGAATCTGATTTTGGTAAAATATTAAAAATAATAAATAATAATAATTCTTTTAAAATATTATTAGGAGGCAATGGCGATTTATATTTTTCTCCTAATGTAGGTGGAATGCAGTTGCTTAAATCAAAAGATCCAATTTGTTTTAATATTGCTAAAGATGCTGGCTTTTTTTATGAATCATTTGACAGATTATACAATAAAATTTGTGCATATGATCCGTTTGATTATGATGAAAATGTTTTTTTTAAATCAAAAGTTGAAGAGCAAGAATATCAAAAAAGAAAAGATTATTTTAGGCCTTATCCTTTAGTGCATAATAAAGTTATATCTTGGCATTCAGATGAAGATTGTTGGGATGATTCAAGTATACTTAACATAAGTAAAGAAAAAAACGATAGTTTAAAATTAGAATTTATAAAAAATAAAGTAGAAGATGAATTATATTTTACTTATTCTATTCGTTTTAGAAATAGCGGAAGTAATTATGATCCATTTAATTTGAGATTTATGGAATTATATAGTGATTTATGTAATTATTATTTTTCAATATCTAATATGCAAACAGAAAAAAGTAGGATCTTAAAAAAATAATGTCAAATAATAGTTAAATATTATAATTTATATAATCATTATTTTTATTATCTGTTATTATAAAAATAGTAGGGAGTGGAAATAATGAAATGTGTAGTTTTAAAAGATAAGAAAAAATTTGAAATAGGAGATATAGAAGAGCCAGTAAGTAAAAACGGTAGTGTTATTATCGATGTTAAAAAAGCTGGTATATGTGGTTCAGATATTCATTATTGGGAAATTGGTCAACCACAGGGGTTAGTTTTAGGGCACGAATTCTGTGGTATAGTAACTGATCCAGGAGATAGAGAGGATTTAAAAGTAGGAGATATGGTAACTGCCTTACCTATTTCTCCTTGCAAAAAATGTCCTGCATGTTTAACGGGTAATGTACAATATTGTAGACAAACATGGACAAATGCATGTGGTCTTTCATTAAGTAATCCTGGAGCCTTAGCACCAAAAATGAGTATACGTTCTGATATGGTTATAAAAGTACCTAGTAATGTCAGTGCTGAACAAATGGCAATGGTAGAACCAGTTGCTGTTGGATTACATGCAATTCATTTAGCTGATATAAAAGTAGGTCAAAAAGTACTAGTAATTGGAGGAGGAATTATAGGACTTGTTTGTGCAATGTTTGCCAAAAAAGAAGGTGCTAGCTTAGTTGTTGTAAGTGAAACAAACTTAAAAAGAGCTCAAAAAGCAGTAGATTTACGTGTAGCAGATAAATATTATGATGCTACAAGTGAAGATTTTACAAATCAAGTAATGAATGATACTGCTATGAATGGTTTTGATGTTGTTATTGAATGTTGCGGAAATGATAAAGCTGTATCTAGTGCTCTTATGTGTGCTAAACCAGGAGGTTTGGTTGTACTAGTTGGGGTTTCGTTAAATGCAATTACTGTTCCAACTGTTATAGGAGTTATGAGTGAATTAACTATTAAAGGAGCTATTGCTTATACTAAAGAAGAGTTTCAAACTTGTATTGATTTAATTGCGAGTGATCAAATAGAAGTAATGCAATTTGTTGATGATATAGTATCTTTAGATGAAGTTCAAGAAGCTTATGAACGTTTGACTAGCGGAAATGATGCTGCTGTTAAAATTTTAGTTGATCCAAATAAGTAAAATAAAGAAAAACATAGAATATCATAAATATATATTCTATTTTTTTTAATATACTAAAATAACAAATTGAATATAATCTAATTGTGATGTATACTTAAAATAGTAAAGGGTGAATTAAATGAGAATAAAAAATATTATTGGTAGGGAGATTTTGGATTCAAGGGGTAATCCCACTGTTGAGGCGGAAATTGAATTGGAAAACGGAGTTGTTGCCATAGCATCAGTTCCAAGTGGTGCTTCAACTGGTTCAAAGGAAGCTTTAGAATTACGTGATTTAGATAAATCTAGGTATCATGGTAAAGGAGTTACTAAAGCTGTAAACAATATAAACACAATAATAAGAAATGCTATTGTAGGTATGGAATTGGATCAAGTTAGTATTGATAATACTTTAATTAAATTAGATGGTACAGAATTTAAAAGTAATTTGGGAGCAAATGCTATTTTAGCAACTTCTTTAGCTTGTTTAAAAGTTGCTGCAAAGGCAAATAATAAACAGTTATATGAATATGTTTCATCTGGTAAAGTAGCAATGCCTATACCAATGATGAATATCATTAATGGCGGAAAACATGCTGATTCAGGTTTAGAAATTCAAGAATTTATGATTGTTCCGGTTGTTAAAACATTCAAAGAAAGGTTACGTGCAGGGTCAGAAATATTTCAAACGCTAAAAAATATTTTAAAATCTCAAAACCAAGTAATATCCGTAGGTGATGAAGGTGGTTTTGCTCCTCATTTAAATAGCAATATAGAGGCTTTAGAATTAATTGTAAGAGCTATTAAAGAAAGTAATTATACACCAGGTGTTGATGTTTATATTGCATTAGATGTAGCTGCTAGTGAAATTTATAATAAAGAAACTCAAAGATATACAATAGATAAACAACAATTAACAGCAGATGAGTTAATTGGATATTATCAAAATATAGTTCAGCGATACCCAATAATATCGATCGAAGACCCATTTGAAGAAACTGACTTTTCTAGTTTAGCAAAATTAACATCTTTAATGAACAATAGAATTCTTTTAGTAGGAGACGATTATTTTGTAACAAACAAGCGATTATTACAACAAGGTATCAATAATCATGCTGGGAATGCTATATTACTTAAAGCTAATCAAATAGGTACTATAACTGAAATGATCGATACAATAATGTTAGCTAGAAAAAATAATTATCAAATGATTATTTCTCACAGAAGTGGTGAAACAGAAGATACCTTTATTGCTGATTTAGCTGTTGGTTTAAGTATTCCATATATTAAAAGCGGTTCTTTATGCCGAGGAGAAAGAATTGCTAAATATAATCGTTTATTAAGAATTGAACAAAAGCTTACTTTAAAATAACTTGCTAAATTAAAAAAGGTATGATACATTAAGCTCATAGAACGGAAGTGGATTATGTTAGAAACAATTTTATTAGTAGTATCAATCTTATTAATCGGTATAGTATTACTTCAAAGCAATAAAGCTAGTGATTCCGGCCAAATTATTTCAGGAGGGAATGCTACTTTATTTCAAAAACAAAAAGAGCGTGGTGTTGAGCTTTTAATTACAAGAATTACTGTAGTATTAGGAATTGCTTTTTTTGTTATATCTTTGATTTTGTTTTTAAATAGTTAGGTTACATCATGAAAAAGGTAAAGAAGAATTTTAAGAGGGGAAATAAATTTTTTGATAAATTTAAAAATAGAAAAATATTATGGTTAATTAGTATTATTCTAATATTAATTATTATAGGCTTGATAATTTTTGTGAGTATTCAAAATAGTAAAAAAATAAACAATGAATTTAGTCTGTCAAAAGAAAACATAAAAATTGATACAAAAGATAATAAGATAGATCTCAAAATAGAAATAAAAAATACTACTGCAAAAGCGCAGAAGATTAATAATATATCTTTAAATATAGTTAATAACGAAGGTCAAAAGGTATTTTTCTATTACAAAAACGTTGATCGGGAAATTGATAGTAAAAAAACGTATGAATTAAATATTACTGAAGATATTAATAATAGTAATTTATCTAATACTAAAGATATTAAAGATATAGAATATGAAATTAATAGTTAAGAATCAAAATATTGATTCTTTTTTTGGTGCATGTTTTGTAATTAAGTGTTAAAATATTTATAAGAATAGGGCGTGATACTGTGAAAGAAAATATTATTGAAGCGTTAAAAGATGTTCATAAAGCTTTAGAACCGATTGAAATAAGTAATTTGTTAAATTATAAAACTACCGAAGAATATAGTGAATTATGTGATGCTTTAGATAGTTTAGTTAAAGAAAATAAAATATATAAAACTAAAAAAGATAAATATATTTTATTTGAAAATTGTCCTGGAATTAAGTGTGGTAAATTAGCTATTAATAAAAAAGGATTTGGATTTTTAATATTAGATAAAGAAGATGATTTATATGTTGATGCTCACAATTTAAATGGAGCAATCGATGGAGATATTGTAATTTGTGAAGTAATAATAAGAGGTGTAAAAAAAGAAGGCCGAGTTATTAAAATTTTAAAACGGGACTTAAAAAATGTTGTTGGTGAAATTGTAATTGTTGACAACAAAAAAGCTTTTAAAAATGATGATGTAAAAAAGGATATCGAAGTTATTTTAACTGAGGATAGTACTTATAATTGTGTTGAAGGTCATAAGGTTTTAGTTAAGATTATTAAAGAATTAAGCAAAAGAAAATATTTAGGTCAAGTTATAACTATTTTAGGGCATAAAGACGATCCTAAGATTGATATTTTAAGCATTGCTTATAAACATGAGATATATGACAAATACATAGATGAAGTATTAAAAGAATTAGAAAATATTCCAGAGGAAGTTACTTCAAATGATCTGCTTGATCGCGTTGATTTAACTAATAAAACAATTTTTACCATTGATGGAAAAGATACAAAAGATATTGATGATGCTATTTCCATTGAAAAAAAAGGAAACAATTATGTATTGGGAGTTCATATTGCAGATGTATCACACTATGTTAAAGAAAATACAGCTTTAGGCGATGATGCATATAATAGAGCAACATCATCGTATTTAGCAGATACAGTAATCCCAATGTTACCTCACAAATTATCAAATGGTATTTGTTCTTTAAACGAAGGTGTATTAAGACTTACTATGTCTTGTGTAATGGAATTTGATATAACAGGAAAATTAATAACCTATGATATTTTTAGAAGTTATATTAAATCAGATAAAAAAATGAATTATGATGATGTAAATACTATTTTACACCATAAACCAACTCCAGATGGGTATCAAAAATATGTGAATGATTTACTATTAATGAATGAACTTGCTCATATTTTACGTAAGAAAAAAAATGAACGAGGATATATTAATTTTGGAACGTCAGAGGCAAAGATTATCCAAGATGAAACTGGAAAAGCTATAGATATTGTAAAAAGGCAACAAGATGAAGGTGAAAAATTAATTGAAGATTTTATGGTGGCTGCCAATGAATGTGTTGCTATGCATATTTATAATATGGGGCTTCCCTTTATTTATCGTGTACATGATAAACCAAGTCCAGATAAAATTGATGAGTTTGTTACTTTAGTTCATTTAATGGGATACAAACTGCGTACTAATACTAAAGAAATAACACCAAAAACTATGCAGTTAATGTTGGAAGAATTAGAAGATAAACCTGAATATCCAATATTATCTACATTACTCTTACGTAGTATGAAAAAAGCAATATATAGCAAAGAAAATATTGGCCATTTTGGATTGGCTAGTAATATGTATACTCATTTTACCTCTCCAATTCGTCGTTTTCCTGATTTAACAGTACATAGACTTTTGAAAAAATACTTATTTGAAAAGGATATGAGTATGACTACAATAGCTTCTTTAGAATCATCTTTAGTAGAAATAGCAGAACATTGTTCAGAAAAAGAACAAGCATCTGTAGAAGCTGAAAGAGATGTAGATGATATGAAAATGGCTGAATATATGGAAGATAAGATTGGGCAAGAATATGATGGATTTATTAATACCATTACCAATTTTGGAATGTTTGTTCAATTAGATAACTTAATAGAAGGCTTAGTCCATGTAAAATCTTTAAAAGGCGATTATTTTACTTATGTTCCTGAATTATTATCTATGGTAGGAAAATCTACTAAAAAAACTTATCGATTAGGGGATAAAGTACGTGTTAGATGTATTGCTGCATCTAAAATAAATTCTCAAATTGATTTTGAAATAGTGGAGGATTTAAATGATAGAAATCCAAAATAAAAAAGCATATTATGATTATTTTATTACAGATCAATATGAAGCAGGGCTAGCCTTAAGTGGAACAGAAATTAAGTCTATTCGTAAGGGTGCAGTCAACTTAAAAGATAGCTTCGTTCGAATTAAAGCTAACGAGTGCTTTGTTATTAATATGTATATTGCCAAATATGAAGAGGGTAATCGCTATAATCATGATGAAAGAAGGCAAAGAAAATTATTACTTCATAAAAAAGAAATTTTAAAAATTAAAAAAGCTATAGAAAATGAAGGATATAGCATTGTACCTTTAAAACTTTATTTTAAAAAGAATAAAGCAAAATTATTGATTGGTGTAGGTAAGGGAAAAAAATTATATGATAAAAGAGAAACAATAAAAAGAAAAGAAGCTGATATAGAAGCTAGACGACAAATGCGTTTATGAAGGAGTATATATGGAAAATCTAATAAATATGTTAATAAATAATTATATATGGATTATAGTAATAACTGGTATCTTATTATTTTCACTTATTGGATTTTTAGTTGATTCTTCTAAAAATAAAGAATTAAATGAAACAGATCATGATATGAAAGAGGAAAAAATTAAAACGAAGGATTCTAAAAAAAGTAAACATGAATCAAAAAATATAAAGAAGAGTAAAGAGGATGAAGTTCCAACTATTGCTCAAGCAATGCAACAACAAGCGCTAGAAAAACAAGCTAATAATGAGCATATAAATTCAAATGAAAGTACTAGTGTTGATACTAATAAGCAAAGTGATAATAAAGAAATTGTAGAAAAATTAGATGGTGAAGTTAATAATAAATCAGAATAATATTCTAATACTTTAGATATATTTAAAGTGACAATAGTTTACAATAAAATTTAAATAATTATGATAGATTGTTTAAATTTTATTGTTTTTTTGATATAATTTATTAGAGATTAATAAGGAGGATTTTCATGACTTTAACTTCACTTTGGTCAATTATTACGAAAATATTAGATATATCTATAGTTTGGTTTATGTTTTACTTTATTCTAAAAAATATTAAGAATAATGTGAAAATGGTTTTAATTGTTAAAGGAGTAATTTTAGTTTTAATAATAAAACTAATTAGTTCTTTATTAGATTTATATACTGTTGGTTTATTACTTGAGTATATATTGTCATGGGGACCACTTGCTTTAATAATTATATTTCAACCAGAAATTCGTACTGTATTGGAATCAATTGGAAGAACCAATTTGCTTGGTAGACATAAAATATTAACTGTTGATGAACGTGAAAAAATGGTTTATGAAATAATGGATGCTATTGAATACTTAAAAAAGAATCGAATTGGAGCTTTAATAGTTATTGAACGAGATATTTCTTTACAAGAATATATTACACCTGCTACTAAGATTTATGCTGATGTTTCTAGTCCTTTATTAGGAACTATTTTCTTTCCTAACAATCCTTTGCATGATGGTGGAGTAATTATCCAAGGCGATAAAATAACTTGTGCTGGTTCGGTATTTAAAACTAGTATGGATCCAACTTTAAGCAAAAGGCTTGGTACTCGTCACCGCGCTGCTTTAGGTGTTGCTGAGGAAACTGATGCTATAGCTTTAGTTGTATCTGAAGAAACAGGAAGAATTAGTATAGCTGTAGATGGGGCAATGAAATATAATTTAACATTAGAAGATTTTAAAAATACTCTAATAGATGAATTAAAGCCAAAGACTGAAGTTTTCTACGATGCAGATGAAGAAGAAAGTGAAGGTGAAAACAATGCGTAAAATAGTAGACGTTTTTGTGGCTTTCTTCAAACTTATATATGCTGGTATTGATAAAGCAATTGTTACACCAATTAGTAAGCTAGTTTATCGCATTAATAAAAGATTAAAAGGAAGCAATAATAAATTAGATAAAATTTTAAATAGACCTTTTACCTTAATTTATTTATCTTTAATATTTGCAATAGGGGTTTTCTTTTTAGTAAATAATAAAGTTATTAGTTTAGTTCAAACAGAAGCAGAAATATTATCTGATCAACCGGTTGTTGCAGAATATAATAAAGAAGCTTATGTTGTTGAGGGAATTCCTGAAAGTGTTGATGTAACCTTAATTGGAAGAAAAAGCGATTTATATTTAGCTAAACAATTAGGAGATCATGAAGTAAAATTAGATTTGACTAAATATGGAGTGGGAGAGCATAAGGTTAAATTAACCTATACTCAAACAGTAGGGTCTTTAAGTTATAAATTAGATCCTTCAACAGTATTAGTCGTAATTAAAGAAAAAATTAGTACTTTAAAAACTATATCTTATGATTTATTAAACGAAGATAAATTAGATTCAAAATTAAGCGTTGGAAATGTTACTTTAGATCGAACTGAAGTAGTTATTAAAGGAGCAGAAGATACATTAGAACAAGTGGCAACTGTACGTGCTTTAATAGACTTAAGTAGTGATGAATTTACAGAAAAAGGAGATTATACTATTGATAATGTGCCTCTTGTTGCTTATGATTCATCTGGAAAAGTAGTAGAAAATGTAGAAATTGTTCCAGAAAAAGTAACTGCTACAGTTAGTTTAGAATCATACTCAGCTGAAGTTCCATTAAGAGTATTAACAACTGGAACACCACAAACCGGAAAAGCGATCTCTTCAATAGATACTTCTATTTCCAAAATAACTATTTATGGAGATCAAGAAGCTGTAGAGCAAATTGAGTATGTCCCAGTAACTATTGATGTTAATAATTTAGGTGAAGAAAAAACTTATAATGTAACTATCAGTAAACCAAGTGGAGTTAGATCTATGAGTGATACAACAGCTTCAATTACAGTTAAGTTTGGAGAAGAAACACAAAAAACAATTGATAATATAGTTGTTCAATGGAAAAATTTATCTTCTAATTATTCAGTAAATGCAAAATCACAGGAAGATGCTCAAATTTCTGTTATTGCTAAAGGAACTAAAGAAGTATTAGATTCACTTGATACTTCAACAATTACAGCATATGTTGATTTAAGTGGATATACAGAAGGAGAACATCAAGTGAATGTTACTGTAGAAGGTAATGATCCTAAAGTTCAATTTATATCAAACAAACAAATTACCTTAATTATTCAAACAAAATAAAAATATCGCAACATTGCGATATTTTTATTTATTCGTGATTTAGATGCATGAATAATATGCCAATATTTATGGCACCACATATACCAATTAATACATATATAACATTAGTTAAAACAGAATCAGCACCAAAAATAGCTGTTACTAAATTAAAGTCGAATAACCCAACTAATGCCCAATTTAGAGCGCCAACTATGTTTAAACCTAATGCAACTTTTTGTAATGTTTCCATATTCAACCTCATTTCTACTTTTAGTATGAATGAATTTTAAAAAAATATACATGAATATTTCAAGTTATTTATAATATATTTAAATTAGAAAAGGAATGGGGGATTATGAAAAAAACACTATTATTAATTATTAGCATACTTTTGCTTACTTGTAGCTGTGGTAAATTTGATATAACGCAAGCTAAAAATGAATTTAAAGACAAAGTTAGTTCATCAAAGGCTTATGAACTTAAAGCTAATATGGAAATCTATAATAACGAAGATACTTTTAAATATGCAATAACAGTAAACTATCAAAAAGATGATTATTATAAAGTAAGCATGATTAATCAGCATAATGATCATGAACAAATCATACTGAAAAATGAAGAAGCGGTTTATGTTGTTACACCGAGTTTAAATAAAAGCTTTAAGTTTGAAAGCGAATGGCCAGATAATAGTTCACAATCATATATTTTATCATCTTTGTTAAATGACTTGTTAAATGATACATCAGCAGAACTTAAGGAAGAAGACAATAAATATGTAATTAAAACAGCTGTTAATTATCCACATAATAAATCTTTAGAATATCAAAGACTTTATTTTGATAAAGATATGAATTTAGAAAAAGTTTCAGTATATGATGGAAATGATAACGAGAAAATTAAAGTAACTATAGAAAATATTGATTATAAAGCAAAATATAGTGATGATTATTTTGATTTAGAAACTTTAATTGATTCTACAGATTTAGAAAATAATGAAGATTCAGAATCAAATACAAATAATGAAACATCAGAAAATAATTCAAAAAATGAAAGTAAAAACAGTACAACTGATACTAACCAATCTGAAAATAATGCTCAAAGTAGTACCCAAGAAAGTAATACTCAAGATAATAACTTACAAGAAGACAGTCAAACTTCATCAATTAATGATATACTTTATCCACTTTATATACCAACAAATACGTATTTAAAAAGTACTGATACTATTACAAATGATAGCGTAGATAGAACAATACTAACATTTAATGGAGATAGTTCATTCATTTTAGTTCAAGAAGATGCCACAGTCTCTAAAGAATTTGAAATAATACCAGTTAGTGGGGAACCACTTATACTTTCAAATTCTATAGCTGCGTTATCGGATAATTCATTAACTTGGCATGATAATGGTAAAGAATATTATCTTACAAGTTCTAATCTATCTTCAGATGAATTAATGACAATAGCCAGTTCTTTGGGAAATAGTACATATATAGGAAAGTAATCTGACTTTCTTTTTTCTTTACATAAGTTTTAATTTATTATAAAATAATAATGATAATAAGGAGAATGCTTATGTTTAGAAATCTATTTAGAAAAAGATTTAATCTAGATAAAGAATTAAAAAAAGTACAAAAAAAAGGAATTTATAATCCAAAAGTAAAAATGATGTCGATTATAGGCATTGCTCTTTTGACTGTTGGCCTAGGCGTTTCTTTTTCCTTATTTTCTTATTCTTCCGGAGATATCCAAGCTTATAATTCCAAAATTAATAAAGTAATGAAAGTTAAAGTAAATATTGAAAATGGATCTTTAAAAACATTAGCTGCTAAGATTTTAGCAGATAATGAAATACAAGATAATCCAACATTTACTAACAGCCATACAGATGAAGGGTTATTTGTTCAAAGTGGCGATTCTACTAAAAGTGTAGATGGTGATCCAACGTATTACTTTCGTGGAGAAGTAGATAATAATTATGTATCATTTGCCGGAAGTATTTGGCGTATTATTAGAATAAATGAAGATGGAACAGTAAGACTTATTAGTAATGAAAAAGAACTTGCAAAAAATAGTTCCTATAATTCTACTAATAGTACGACTTATAGTGGAAGTTTAGTAGCAACATCGGTTAATAATTGGTATAATTCTTTAGCAAGTGAATATAAAGAATATATTGCTCAGGGAACATTTTGTAATGATACAACTAATACAGCATCCAGCAGATACAATACAAATGCAACCTTTGTATGTCCAAGTAATGCTAAATCACTTAAATTATATGCTGGTTTAATTAGTGGAGATGAAGTTATATATGCCGGAGCATCACATAGTAGTTATTCTCCTACATATTTAAATATAAGTTCATGGTATTGGACAATGACAGCAGCCGATTCTTCTAATATGTATATTGGTTTAAATAATGGTTTATGGAATTATACAAGTGCAACAACAGGAACAGGAAGAGATGTACGACCAGTTATAAATATTAAAGCAGAAGCAATGTATGACAGTGGAGATGGAACTGCTTCAAATCCTTACAAAATTTCAGGAGTAACTGAAGATGCAGCATCAATTACACTAACTCCTTTATATAATGAAAAAGCCGAAGTAGAAATCTATCCAAATGTAGGACTATCTAATGCAACGATAAGTTGTGAAAATAATCAAACGGCCAGTTATGATTTAGATACAAACACATTTAGTATTACGCCTACAGAAGATACTACTTGTACAATAACATTTGAAGAAAAAATATTAAATATTAAGTTGCCGGCTTTCTTTGATTATAATTTAGCAAGTATTGTTGATTATTATCCAGAATTCACTAAAGATAATATAGAATTAAAAGGTAGTTATTATCATATAAAAATACCTGTTGATCCAACTAAGGAATTGAGTATCGATTCAATTACAGTTTGGAATGATACTTATTATGTAGTTAGTGAAAAAAAATACCATACTATGTTTTCTGTAAATTCAAGTGGTATTCAGGATCACGAGATAAGTTATGAAGACGATGAGCATCATTATCATGATGATATTGATAATTCTATATGTCGAGTAACAGAAAATACTGATGTTTATGATGGAACTAAAATAGATATTTATATTCCTAAACTGAATAGCTTTACTTCTACAGATTCTTTGGTGTGCGATTTGATGGATGCCTATATGGCTTATCAAGTTCAATTTAACTATACTGCTCAAGTTACGGGACCTTCCTCAGCAAGCATATTATATGAACATGATACAATAGATGGAGGAGAAGCTCTAACAGAAAAATTTTTTCCTTATGATTTAAGTGGAGGCTCACAAAATATTAGTACTTATACTCAAAAAACATTGACATTTGCTGAAAATATTTCGGGTATAACCACTGGCACTTCTAATGAGTATGTAAACATTAAATATTCCGGTAAGACTCTGACTTTATCATTGAAAAAGGAAATCTTGCCGTCTAGTTACACTTATAATAGCAGTACAAAATGGCTAAACTCTACTTATCCAATTGGAAAGGGAGGAAGAATTTGGATAAGCAAAGTTCTATCTGGAGAAATTTATACCACCACTGGTTAAAAAGCAACTACTTATTAGTTGTTTTTTTGTAAAGAAAAAATTGATAAGGCTATTTAAATGGCATATTTATTTATTCTGTGATATCATATATTTAAGTAGGTGGTTAAGGTGAAAAATGTTGTGATTTTTGGGGGAGGTAGTGGCTTATCTCAACTATTAAAAGGTTTAAAATTATTTCCTATTAATGTAACAGCTGTAGTTAGCATGGCTGATAATGGGGGAAGTACAGGAATTTTGCGAAAAGAATTTGATATTTCAGCAGTAGGTGATATTTCAAAAGTGTTGCTAGCTATGGCTAATACAGATTCGGATAATACTCAATTACTTAATTATCGATTTCCAGGAAATTCTAAATTAGCAAAACATTCTATTAAAAACTTACTTTTAGCTGCTCTTTTAGAAATTAAAGGTGATTTTGCACATGCAATACCTGTATTATGTAAATTGTTTAATATTCAAGGAACAGTTTTACCTCTAACTGAGGAATCAGTTGATTTAATTGGCAAAACTGAATTTGGAGAATATATAATAGGAGAAAGCCAAATAACTAAGGCTAATGCTAAAATTGATGAGATATTTTATGATAAAAAATTTGAAATAAATCCTGAAATATTTAAAGCGTTAAATAAGGCCGACTTGATTATTTTTTCATGCGGAAGTTTATATACATCAGTTTTGCCTCATTTAGTATTACCTCAAATTCAAGAGGCTATAAATAATTCTTCTGCTAAAACTATGTATGTATGTAATTTAGTTACACAGCCTGGAGAAACAGATCAATATACAGTAAGTGATCATATTAAGGTTTTTAATAAATATTTAGGTGAAAATGGATTAGATGCAATTGTTGCTAATAATGCTAAAATGTCAAATTATCTGGTGAAAAAGTATGCATCAGAAGAACAAAAAGATCCTGTAGTAATTGATAGAAAAAATATTGAAAAAATGAATGTTAAATTAATAGAAGATAAAATATACAAAATTGAGGATAATGTACTAAGACATGATGCTTTAAAAACAGCATACCTTATATTTTCGTATTTAATGGAAGATTAATATGAGTTTTACAACAAAGATTAAGGAAGAAATATCAAAAGGATCAATAGAAAGAATCAGCGCTTTACCAGAATTATCTGCATTTATTAAATACAATAACGGAATATCATTAAATAAAATAACGTTAACAATTGAAAATGCATCTGTAGCAAGAAGAATTTATAAATTAATAAAATGCTTATATGATATAAATATTAAAGTAATAATTAGAAATCAAAAAAGATTTCGAGTTAAACAGATTTATATTTTGGAAATTTCAGAGAATATAAATAAAATAATTGCTGATTTACAAATATATAATACAGATAAGAATTTTTTGAATACTTATTTATTAGATACAGCTGAAGATAAACTAGCGTTTTTGAAAGGAGCTTTTTTAGCTTGTGGAAGTATTAGTGATCCATCAACAAGTGGGTACCATATGGAATATGTAATAAGGTTAAAAAAAGAAGCTTTAGAAATTCAAAATTTACTTAGTTATTTTTCAATTAGTTCGAAAATATTAAAACGAGCAAATAGATATATGACTTATATTAAAAATGCAGAAAATATAAGCGATATAATAAAAATGTTTGGTGCTACTAATTCGCTATTTTATTTTGAGGATATAAGAATATATAGGGATCATAAAAATATGGTTAATAGGTTAAATAATTGTGAAGTTGCAAATCAAGATAAAGCAATTAAGGCTAGTTTAGATCAGATGGAAAATATTAATTATTTAAAAAAACATGATTTGATAAATTTATTAGATAATCGAACTAAAGATATAATTCTATATCGCGAGAAGTATCCTAATATTACTTTAAATGAATTAGCCAAAATAATATCTTTAGAAACAAATAAACCAATTACTAAGTCTGGGGTTAATCATTGTTTTATAAAGGTAAGACAATTAGTTAATAGACATAAAAATAATCAAAAATAGAAAAAGAGGGAGTAATATGGATTTTTGTGCTGATTATCATTTTTTAGAAGGAGTTAGAATAATTACTTTTGTAATTAAAGCTTTTTTATTTATTATTCCAAGTTTGCTTATTGTTATGGGATCCTATGATTTTATTAAATCAGTATTAAGCCCTGAAAAAGAGGAAATAAAAACAAATGCATTTAAATTTGGAAAAAGATTGGCAAGTGCTGTTTTAATTTTTTTGATTCCATCGATTATTAATATTGTTTTTTCTATGGTAAGTAATTTTTCTAATACGACATTAATTTTAGGGGATTGTATGAAAAATGCTAATAAAGAATATATTGCTGCTTTAAAAGCTTATCATCAACAACTTTTAGAAGATAATAAAAAAGAACAAGAGGAATATGATGTTACATATGATCCTAATAAACATGTTAATGATCCTAATAGTTCTTCATCTACTTCTATTAATACAAATGGTGATTTATTAGAGATTGCTCAAAAATCTTGGCAACAAATAGCAAATGGAGATTATAATTATGGAGGGGCAAGTATTCCTATTAGTGGCTCAACAGTTGATTGTAGTTCGTTTGTAAGTTGGATTTTATATCAATATGGTTATAGTGATGAATTTGGAGGATATCAACATATTACGCAACAGTTTGTTTCAACAAATTGGAACGAGAAATTTGGTTGGGAAGAAATTACTGTTGGAGCAGGAGAAGATGTCTCATCTAAATTACAACCTGGAGATATATTAGTAAGAGATAATGGAGATAATAACGGACATATGAATATTACTGTTGAAGTAACTTCTGATGGTAAAGTAATGGCTTATGATTGCGGTTCTAAAAGTAATTGGGTAAATTCTGGTGGTAATCCTGTTGATAAGTCTAAATTTGCTAAAAGCGATAGTCGTTCAGGGAAAATAATTAGAATAACTAATAGCAATAATAGTTCGAATAATAGCCAATTAAATAGTACTAATTCTTCTAATTCTTCAGTGGGATATTCTAATTCTTCAAATAATATAATTTTTATTGGAGATTCGCGAATGGTGGGACTATGTGCAACTGTAAGTGGTGATTATAATAAATGTCAATTTGCTAATAATGGGGCTTTTGAATATAATCAAGAAATTTTTATTTCTCAAGGGAGTATGAGTTATAATTGGTTTGCTAATACAGCAGTGCCAGCTGTTAATCAAATTTTAAAAAGTAATTCTTCTAAAAAGTATACAATAATTTCTAACATGGGTGTAAATATGTTATTAAGTGATGTAGATAAGTATATATCTAAATATAAAGAATTATCAAATGGTGAGTGGAAAGATCAAAATGTGATTATTGTTTCTGTAAATCCTGTTGATGAGAATAAAGAAGCTGCTAATGGATATTCGACTAAAAATTCTGATATAGAAACATTTAATCAAAAAACAAAAGATGGTATTTCAACTTTTGCTAATTTTAAATATTGTGATGTATATAGTCAAATAAAAAATAATTTTAATACAACTGATGGCTTGCATTATGATTCAAATACTTATCAATCTATTTATAATAAAATGAAAGGATGCGTTTAATGCATCCTTTTAGTATGAATTATTTTCTTCGTTATTGGGTGGGGTATCCTCAGTATCTTCATCAATAGGTGGAGTCTCTTCGGCTTGGCTGCTGCTAGAAGAACTTTGAGAGCTGGATGTACTACTAGTAGTTGATGATGTTTTGTTGTCATTTTCCTCATCATCAGTTATTGTGTTACTAGCATGTTTTATAACGCTAATAGTTACTTGAGATATATTTGATAAGTCAGTGTTCGGATCAATGCTTTGAGCTATTATTTCTCCATCGTCATAGTTTTTACTATACAAGCTATCACCTTCGGTAATATACTCTATGTTTAAACTTATACTTCTAGCTCTAGCCCAACTTTGAGCATAAGCAGCGGTACGACCAACTAAATTTGGCATTACTTCTTCATTGTCTTCTTCCTCATCTATTGGTTGATCGCTTGTTGGTAAATTTGTATTATCTCCTGGAGCATTTTGACCAGTAACGCTTTGTTCATATCGTTCATTAATAGAAAAATTAAACGTAGTTATCATTTCAGGTTCTTCTAATTCTAAATTTACTTTCATTAATTTAACAATTTCAGCTAGGCTATTACGATTATATTGGAAAGTGTACATATTCATTCTTGTAGCAGAATTATACATAGTATAGTCACGACCAGTTAAGTAAGTTTTATCTATAGTTATAAATGAATCTTCATTTAAAGAATTATCTAGCATTTTCTTTAAGACATTATAGAATGACAACATTTTGCTGGTAGACATGTTAGTATCAATATTTTTACTTATTGCGTCTAAAACTTTATAAAAATCACTAACTGATCGAATATTTTTAGCTTTTTGAGCTATTCCTTCAACAACCAACTGTTGATGTTGTACTCTTTGGAAATCGCCTAATGGTAGAGTTTTTCTGTGTCTTGATAAAGCAAGAGCTTCCTCGCCATTTAGTGTTTGTAATCCTGGTTCTAAACATATTTCATTATCTCCAAATAAACGGTTAGAATCTTGCTCACAAAATGAGACCGGAACATCAACTTCAATTCCATCTAAAGCATCAACTAAATCAACTACGCCCTTAAAATTAACTTTTACATAATAATCAATGTCAATATCAGTTAAGTCTTCTATAGTATCAATTACACATTTTGTACCATAAGCCGCAGATGAGTTAATCTTGTTTTCGGCTCCATTTCGACAAGCAATAGGTACGTATGTATCACGAGGAATACTAAACATAGTTGCATTCATTGTATTTGGGTTAAATGTTATCATCATTAATGTGTCGCCATTGAACGCTTGATTTGCATTTAAGCCATCTTTTTCTGAATCAACTCCAAGTAATAAAATGGTAAAAGGATCAGTAAGCTTTTTTGTTGATACCTCATCTGCATTTAAAGTATCTTGATTTTCCATTTCCTCACTGTATTCATAAACTACCTTAACATCATTAGCTATGTTAGAAAATAATTCTTCATTTGAAAATGAAACAGCATAATTGCTTGATACGAATACAGCATCTAGTTCATCAGAGTATAAATTTGTAAGCATTTCATAGTAATCATCAAAGTATTCAATATTTTCTTCATCAATATTTTCTTTTTCAACTATTTTCTGAGCAAGAATATAACCTTCAACATCATCTTTATTAGAAATCATTCCAATTTTTGCAATATCATCTTCATTAGTATCTTGCATAGCAATTAAATTTGATGTATAAGTAACATATTTTTTGCTAAGCGTGTCAACTTTGTTAAATGTTTTATTAATATAATAAGATGCAAAACCAAATATGACGGCTAGGAGTAAAACAAATATAGATAGAACAATTAGCGTTTTTTTCTTTTTACTAATTAAAGCAACTAATCCACCAATTAAGTAGCCGAAAAAAAACAAATAAAATACAATTAATGCACTAATACGGATTAGCGTTTCTATTCCTGTTAAAGATAGGAGATTAATTGTTAAAAATATAAGTGTAATTAAGTAACCTATAAGGGATATAACAAATAAAGTTAATAGTGGTTTACTACTTTTTTTTAATTTATTAAACAATACTTTCATATAACAACCTCTTTTTTTACTATGATATTAATTATACAATAAATAGCTTTTAAAAACAACTTGACATATAAACATGTCAAAATATGTGGCAATATAGCATCTTATTTACTTTATTGACATTTTTTGTTATACTTTAAATGGTAAATAGGAGTTGGTTTGATGAAAAGTTTTAAAATAACTAGAATATTTCTGATAATTGTTATTTTATCATCTTATTTTATTATGCCATCTTTGACTAATGCAGTAGTTGAGTATTATGGTAAAGTTATAGCTACAGACGGGTTATATGTTCGTGATGAGCCTAATTTATATTCATCTAGCATTGGAGAATTAGCTTATAATGTTCAAGTAAAATTAGTAACCGGTTCGCCAGTTTCTACAAGTGGTTGTTCTGGTGGATGGTACCAAATTGAATTTAATGGAAATACTAATGCTTACACATGTGGAACATATTTATCTATATCATCAAAAGTTGATTCTTCAGATATAGCTGATGATGAGTATTCAAAATACTTGGAATCACTTGGCTTTCCCTCTACTTATTGGCCATATTTATCTGAATTACATAAAAAGCATCCTACTTGGGAATTTGAAGCGATTAATACTAATTTAGATTGGTCCACCTCTGTTGCGGAGGAAAGTATAGTTGGAGTAAGTTTAATTCAGACTTCTTATGATGGGTGGAAATCCACTGCAGCTGGTTCTTATGATCCTTCAACGGGGGAGTTTATAGTTCAAGAGGGAAGTAATTGGTATGCTGCATCTAGTGGCGTAGTTGCCTATTATATGGATCCACGTAATTTTTTAGATGAAAAACATGTCTTTATGTTTGAAAAATTAAGTTATGATTCCTCATATCAAACTCAAGATGCAGTTAAAGCTGTTTTTAATGGTGGCTCAATGGGAAATTATGCTTCCACATTTATGTCTGCTGGGTCAACTTATAGTATTAATCCGATTTATTTAGCTAGTCGAGTAAGACAAGAAGTAGGAAGTAATATTGGCGATAGTAAGGCAACAACTGGAGAAAGTTTTACTTATGAGGGGAAAACCTATAGTGGTTTATATAATGTTTATAATATTGGTGCAACAACTGGAACTAGTCCGGTGTTAAAAGGATTAATTTGGGCTAACGGTGGAAGTGATGGTACCGGTACAAGTTATAATCGCCCATGGAGAAGTATAGAATCATCTATTATAGGTGGGGCAAATTACATAGCTTCATCATATATAAATAAAGGGCAATATACCCCATATTTTCAAAAGTTTAATGTTGCTCCAAATTCTTCGAACACAATATATAAACATCAATATATGACTAATATTAAGGCAGTTGCTAGCGAGTCTTTGTCTACATATAGTTCTTATGAAGAAATGGGCCTTTTAGATACTTCATTTAAATTTGCTATCCCAATTTATAATAACATGCCAGAGTATACTGAACTTCCAGATATATCTTTTAATCCAGATTCAGATTCAGACTCAAATCAAGATCCTGTAGTTATTGATCCAAATACTTTAATTAATACAGTTGGATTAAAAACAGACGGCACTTATATTAGTGGTATATATGAGGGAATGGAAGTTGATCTGTTAGTAACTTCTTTAAAAAATAACGGTGCAAGTGTTTCAACTATAGCTCATGGTAATTTGGCAACAGGAGATCAATTTACAATAAATGGTCGTGTCTATACCGTAATTTTATATGGTGATATGAATGCCGATGCTCAAATATCATTATCAGACTTAGTTCAACTTAAAAAATATATATTAGGATATAATAACTTGGATAGTAATGATAAAAAAGCAGCTGACGTTAATAAAGATGGAAATATATCGCTATCTGATTTAGTTCTTATGAAAAAAAAGATGTTAAATTTAGCGCAAATAGAACAATAGAGGTGAAATATGAGTAAAACATTAAAATATATAGCTTTTGTTATAATTAGTTATTTCTTGTTATTAAGCAGCACATATGCTGCTTCTTTGTCATTATCTCGTAGTGCATCAAGTGTTTCTTTAAATTCAACTGTAAAAGTTACTGCCAAAATAAGTGGTGCTACTAATTATACATATTCTGAGTTTACGCTTAGTTATGATCAAGAAAAATTTAGTTTTGTTTCTTCATCTGATAGTTGTAATGGATTATATTGTTTAGTGGAAGGTAATGGAAGTATAACATTTACTTTTAAAGCTAAAATGGAAGGCAGTGCTACATTTAATGCAAGTGGCACTTTTGAAGACGATAGTTCAGGATCTTTAGCAAGCTCTACTAAAATTACAGTAACTAGTAAATCTGATAATACTACTAGCGTTACTGATAAAACTAATTTAAGTTCTAATAATTATTTAAGTTCTCTAATAGTTGAGGGATATGAACTAACACCAGAATTTAATAAAGATACTACTGAATATACGCTAAATTTAGCTAGTGATATAAGTAGTATTTCAATTGGTGCCACAGCAGAGGATAATAATGCTACTATTATCGGAACTGGCAATCAAGAAGTTAGCGAGGGGATAAACACTATTGAAATAACAGTTACTGCAGAAAATGGTAATAAGAAAACTTATGTAATTAAGGCCAATGTCGAGGAAAAAGACCCTATATCAATCACTATAGACAAAGATAAATATACAGTTGTTAGAAATAAGGATTTGTTAACTAAGCCTGAAAATTATGAGGAAAAAACCATAACAATTGATTCTAAAGAAGTTCCTGCTTTTTATAGTGAGATTACAAATTTTACTTTAGTTGGCTTAAAAGATAGTGATGGCGAAATTGCCTTATATATATATAACGAAAAAGATAATAGTTATACTCTTTATCAAGAACTAAGTTTTAATAGTATTCGAATTTATCCTATAAATACAAACAAAATACCCAAAGGATATCAAAAATATACTATAGATATGAATGGTACAAAAGTAAAAGGATTTAAAATAGCTGATGATTCATCATATGCTATTATTTATGGTATGGATGTTGATACTGGTAAAAAAAATTACTATATGTATGATAGTGAAAATAATACATTGCAAATTTATAATGATGAACATGTAAATTTATTATATAAGGAACAAAAAATTTATTCATACATAATATTATGCTCTTGGGCTTGCATTGTTTTATTTTTAATTATTATTATTGTATTATGCATAAAAAATTCCAAACGAAAAAAGAAGATTAGAAATATTTTAAATAAAATTAGCGGAAATAAAATTGATGATAGTCCGGAATTAGTTAATGGTGAAGAAATAGTAGATGAATTAGTAGAGCAAAATCAAGATGATGAAATGTACGATATATTTGAAGATAATAAAAAGAAGAGAAAGTAAATGAAATCTGCGCTTTATTAGACGTAGATTTTTTTAAAAGCAAATTAAATAAGTTGTATTTGATTTAAAGTAATTATTTTTATATAATATAGTTGGTGATTTAAATGGAAAAGAACGAAAAAAAAGCGAAAAGTAAAAATGACTCAAGTAAGATAATAAAAAAAGATAATTCTAACAAAGCGAAAAAAATAGAATCTACTGATAATTTTAATCAAAAAGGTAAAATAAAAAAGCCTCAGAAAATGGAGCCACTTAAAACTGAGGAAAGCCAAACTGTTAAAAGATTTATTGTAGTTTTAATAATTGTTATTGCTTGTGTTGTGGGAATATATTTTTTTACTAGAGCCTTTATAAGTAAAGATTTATTTAATAACAATGATACAGAAGAAACTACAGAAGTATCTTTTAATTATGATATAACGATTCTAGGTTCTACATTTAATAGACCATATAGTGAATACTATGTTATAGCATATAAAAGTTCTGATCAACAGGCTAGCACTTTATCAACTGTAATAAATAATTATATATCTTCAGAAAATGCCCTTAAACTTTATTATGCTGATTTAGATGATTATATGAACTCTAGTTTTTATGATCCTGAAAATGTAAATTCTAAAGCAACTAAAGCTAGTGAATTAAGAGTGGGAGATTATACTTTGATTAAAATTAAAGATGGAGTTATAGATTCTTATATAGAAGGTGTAGATAATATAACTGAAGAATTAAGTGCTGATTAAAGTAATACGTTTTGATAAAGTATTACTTTTTTATTTGTGGCTTTAATTTTTATCATGATTATGGTATGATTTAAATATCATAAAGTAGGTGACTAGAGTTGGAATTATTTAAAAAAAAGGATAAACACAGAATTTTTAATTTTAAGTCTAAAAAAAATTCTAAGCGAAAAAAGAAAGTAGAAAATATTAAAGGGTTTAAGTTTGTTGAGGTTGTAGTTATTGTTATTGTAACTGGAATTTTATGTAGCATAGCAACAGGAGCTATTTTCTACTATCATTATTCTAATTATAATTTTGGCTATGATAAAATAAGTAATAATAAAAATGTAAACAAATTCCTTCAAGTTTATGCAACCATACTTAATGAATATTATGAAGATATTGATGAACCAGAATTAATTGATAGTGCAATTAATGGGCTGTTTACTTATTTAGGGGATGATTATTCCGAGGAGTTAACTCAGGAGGATACCGAGGCGTTATTAGAACAACTATCTGGAGAATACGAGGGAATAGGGGTAGAAATAACTACTGATAAATTAATATATACAGTTTTTGCTGACTCTCCAGCTGAAAAAGCTGGATTGCAAAAAAATGATAAGATTATTAAAGTTAATGATGAGGATATGACTCAGCAAGATAGTTCATACATAGCATCTTATATTAAATCGTGTGAAGATGATAAAATTACTATAACGGTTCTTCGAAATAATGAGGAAAAAACTTTTGAAGTAACAAAAGATAAATTATATATACCATCTGTGAGCAAAGAAATAAAAGAAATTAACAATCATAAAATCGGATATTTGTATATCAGTACTTTTTCTAATACAACAGCTAATCAGTTTAGATCAGCATTAGAAAATATGGAAAATGATGGTATAGAAAGTTTAATCATAGATGTAAGAAACAATGCCGGTGGATATTTAGTGGCAGCAAAGGATATAGCTAGTATGTTTTTAGAAAAAGGAAAAATTATATATTCATTAAAAGACAAGTCTGGAACTACAGAATATAAAGATACGACATTAGAAGCACGAAAATATAATGTTATTGTTTTAACCAATGAATATAGTGCATCTGCCTCAGAAATACTAGCATCAGCTTTAAAAGAAAGCTATGGAGCCAAAATAGTTGGAAAAACAAGTTATGGTAAAGGCAAAGTTCAACAAACCTTAAGCTTTTCTGATGGCTCTATGGCAAAATATACAACCGCTAAATGGTTAACACCCAGTGGCGAATGCATAGATCAAAAGGGAATAACTCCAGATTATGATGTTGATCTAGAAATAGATGAAACTCAGCAAAATATAATAGATACTCAACTTAATAAAGCAATGGAGCTTTTAGTACAATAAAAATACCAGTTTGGTATTTTTTTGGTTTTATAGTATAATTAAAAATGAAAGCTGTGGTTTAATGAATAATGTAAAAGTAGGGGATAAATTAAAAATCCATTGTTATAAACATGATGGTCAGTTAGAAAGAATATCTGATGAGGCTGTTGTCCTAGAAGTTAAAGATGAGTATTTGGTATGTGGTAATTATAAAACTCAGATTACAGAAAATGATGGTCGAAGTTATAAAACTAAGGAGCCAGCTATACTATTTTTTTATAAAAAAAGATGGTTTAATATTATAGGACAATTAAAAAAATACGGGTTATTTTATTATTGTAATATTGCAACTCCATATTTAATTGAAAATAATATCATAAAATATATTGACTATGATTTAGATTTAAGAGTGTTTCCAGATGGTGGCTTTAGAGTGCTTGATCGAAACGAATATAACTATCATAAAAAGATAATGCATTATCCTGAGGAATTAAATGTAATATTAAAAAATGAATTAACTAGCTTAATTGAGATGAAAAGAAAAAATGAAGGCCCATTTAATACTGAAATTATAAATAAGTATTATGAAAAATACTTAGATTTGATAAAACAGGGGAAAAATTAAAAAAATGTCAAAAAAGATATTGACAATAAAAAAGTAAAATGATATATTATCAT